>DAOUMQ010000181.1:0-2736 GCA_034410425.1 Dehalococcoidales bacterium
GCTTTACCTCTTTGTTTAAAGTAGGTCAGACTACCCTTCTGCCAGACCCACAGGTGGTGGCCCCGTGTAAGCCAGCCGGAAAAGGATTGCCTTGAAGGGGAAACGATAAAAACAGCCTCGGCGACCCGGTTGAGCTCTTCCAGGGCTTGCCTGCCATCAGCCACCGTCGGCAGGTGTTCCAGCAGGTGACTGGCGAAGGCGGCCCCAAAGCACTTATCCGAAAAGGGAATATGAGTAACGCTGGCCACCACCCCCCTGGGGTGGTCACCGAGGGCGCGCCGGTCAATGTCCAGGCAAACATCGCCGCTGCCGTGAGCCGGTTTGTTGAGACGGCGGCGAGTTTTGGTAACGCCCCACGGCCCGCCGGCGATAAGGAGCTGCTTGCCGCTCTCCCTAGCATAGGCAGTGGCGGCCCGGTACTTGCTGTTCTTGTCCCGGGTCTCAACCAGCCAGACCGCCAGCTGCCAGCCGGCTATCGCCAGAAATACTCCTAAAGCTATGAACAGGGCAAGGTAGGCCATAACGCTCTCCTTCAAACACCGGCACCGAATATCGAAGTCAGCCCGAAATAGCCGCAAAAGGCCAGGAACAGGTTTTTAACGGAGTTACCAAGGAAGGCGAAAATAAAATATTTCCACGGCGGATAATGGAGCGAGCCGATAGCAATCGTCATCGGCAGGTGGAGGGGGTTGAATGCCGCCGACATGACGAAGACCGCCCAGGAACCGTGGCGCTTCGCCCAGTTAACGGCCTTGGTATAAAAGCCGGGCTTTCCACCTTCATCTTTCCTGGCACCAAGCTTAGCGCCGAAGAAGCGGGCTATTCCCAGGTAGGTCTTGCCGCCTCCATAGCCAATCATGAAGGTGGGCATGTGGCCCAGGGTGTTGGCTAATGATGAGGTAAGGCCGACAAATATTGGCGCCATTAGCCCCCACTGGGGAGCTAAGACGCTGGACAGGGTGACCACCAGCAGCCAGTAAGGAAGGGGGATGGCAACGAAGGCGAAGACACTGCCGGTAACAAGGGAGACAATGAAGACGCCGAGCAGGCTGTAGCCGGCCAGGTTGGCTATCTCCATCAATTCGTCTTGATAGACGATAGCCAGCACGCAAACGACCACGGTAACGACCAGGGTGGCAATGCCGACATAAATATCTCTTTTGGCCCGAGGCGGCTTAACTTCTTCGGGTTGAGATGTCTTAACTTCTTCGGGCTGGGATGGCTTGGCTTTTTGGTTCATGCTTATTGCGCTAGATTTTACACTAAATCACCCGAATTGTCACCGTCAACTTTACCGCTTTTTTTAAGCGGCGGTTTTGGTCCTGGCTTTGACGGTAAAGGTCAAGCCCTTATCGCCGAGGTCAACCTTGACCGTATCGCCCTCTTTGAACTCACCGCTCAACAGCTTGGTCGAAAGCGGGTTCTCAACATAGCGCTCGATGGCCCTTCTCAAAGGCCGGGCACCGTATACCGGGTCGTAGCCTTCCTTGACCAACCAGGATTTCGCCTTATCGCTCAGCTCTACGAGCAACTTGCGGTCGGAGAGGCGCTCCTGCAAGTCCTTGGCCAGCAGGTCGACAATCTGCCTGAGCTGTTTTTCGGTCAGCTGGTGGAAAACTATTATCTCGTCTATGCGGTTGATGAACTCGGGGCGGAAGGTCTTCTTCATCTCAGCCAGCACCCTCTCCTTCATGGCGGCGTAGTCCAGCTTCTCCGCCTGGCTCTCCTTGGTGGAGGCAAAACCGAGGCTCATCTGGCGCCGGATAAGCTCGGCGCCGACATTGCTGGTCATGATGACCACCGTGTTCTTGAAGTCCACGGTGCGCCCGTGACCGTCGGTAAGCCGCCCGTCATCGAGTATCTGCAGGAGACTATTAAACACCTCGGGGTGCGCCTTCTCTACTTCGTCGAGGAGAATCACCCGGTAGGGGCGCCGCCTCACCGCCTCGGTAAGCTGTCCCCCTTCTTCATAGCCGACATATCCCGGCGGGGCGCCGATAAGGCGCGATACGGTGTGCCTCTCCTGGTACTCGGACATATCCAAGCGCACCATGGCGTTCTCGTCGTCGAAGAGAAAGCGGGCCAGAGTCCGCGCCAGCTCGGTCTTGCCCACGCCGGTGGGACCCAGGAAGATAAAACTGCCGATAGGCCGCCGCGGGTCTTTAAGCCCGGCCCGGCTGCGCCTTATCGCCTCGGCGATGGCGGTAACCGCCTCCTCCTGGTTTACCAGCCTTTCGTGGATGCGCTCCTCCATATGAAGCAGTTTCTCGGCCTCACCCTCCAGCATCTGGGAGATGGGGATACCCGTCCACTTGGAGATTAGCTGGGCGATGTCTTCCTCGTCGACTACCTCGTCAATCTTCTCCTGCTCCAGCCACTTGCCCTTAGCCTGGTTATATTCTTCTTCCAGGCGCAGGCGTTCGCTCTTAAGCTGGGCGCTGCGCTCAAAGTCCTGCCGCTGTGAGGCGGCCTCTTCTTCGTTGACCAACTGCTTGAGCTTCTGCTCCAGGGACTTGACCTCGGGCGGCGCGCTCTCGGTATCGATGCGCAACTTCGAGGCGGCCTCATCAATGAGGTCTATCGCCTTGTCCGGCAAGTACCTATCCGAAATATAGCGCTGGCTTAATCTAGCCGCCGCCTCCAGCGCCTCGTCCTTTATCTTGACCTTGTGGTGCGCCTCATAGCGGGGGCGCAGACCTTTGAGTATCTCGATGGTAGCTTCAACGCTGGGCTCGG
>DAOUMQ010000182.1:0-6100 GCA_034410425.1 Dehalococcoidales bacterium
GGCTGGCCACCAGCCCTATTCACCAGGTCCTGCTGGAAAAGTCGGTGGTGGGTTGGAAGGAGATAGAGTATGAGGTGATGAGGGATGCCGCCGATAACTGCATCACCGTCTGCAACATGGAAAATGTCGACCCAATGGGGGTGCACACCGGTGATAGCATCGTCGTCGCCCCCAGCCAGACCCTGACCAATAAAGAATACCAGTTCCTGAGGACGGCCAGTCTCAAGATCATCCGCGCCCTGGGCGTTGAAGGCGGCTGCAACATACAGTTCGCCCTTGACCCCTACAGCGAGGACTACTTCGTAATCGAGGTCAACCCCCGCGTCAGCCGCAGTTCGGCTCTGGCCAGTAAAGCCACTGGCTACCCCATCGCCCGCGTCGCCGCCAAGATAGCCGTGGGCAAGAGACTGGACGAAATACCCAACCAGGTGACCGGCAAGACCATGGCCTCTTTCGAGCCGGCGCTGGACTACCTGGTGGTCAAGATTCCCCGCTGGCCCTTTGACAAGTTCGCCTCCGGGGACAGGATTATCGGCACCCAGATGAAAGCCACCGGCGAGGTAATGGCCATCGACAGGAGCTTTGAAGCCGCCCTGCAGAAAGCGGTGCGCTCCCTGGAGTTCGGCAATAGGTCTTTGCTCTGGGAAGACCCTAGCTGGGGAACGGGCAAAGACATTAAATCTTATCCCCTGCACCCCAACGACCTGAGGCTGTGGGCGCTGATGGCGGCACTGCGGCGGGGGATAAGCGCCAAAGAGCTAGCCGACCATACCAAGATTGACCTCTGGTTTACCACCAAGCTCCAGAACATCATTGACATGGAAAGGAAGCTGCTGTCTGAACCATTGACTCCGGAGCTTATGTGGCAGGCAAAGCGATTGGGCTTCTCCGACGAGCAGATCGGCACCCTGGCCGACCGCCTACCGGAGCAGGTGAGGCAACTGCGCCAGGAAAAGAATATCCGCCCGGTCTATAAGATAGTCGATACCTGCGCCGCCGAGTTCGACGCCTCTACCCCCTACTTCTACAGCACCTATGAGCAGGAGAACGAGGCCGAGCCTCTCGCGCCAAACAAGGCGGTGGTTATCGGCAGCGGGCCCATCCGCATCGGTCAGGGGATTGAGTTCGACTACTGCAGCGTTCATTCCGCCTGGGCACTGCAGGAATCCGGCTACCAGGCTATTATGGTAAACTCAAACCCGGAGACGGTCTCCACCGATTTCGACACCAGCGACCGCCTCTACTTTGAAGCCCTGGACGAGGAGAGCCTGCGCGATATCCTGGAAAACGAGGGTTACCACAGCCAGGCTCCGGCCTCGATAGTCCAGTTCGGCGGTCAGACGGCAATAAACCTGGCCGAGCCCCTCTCTCGTAGCGGGATGCAGCTTCTGGGCTCCAGCGCCGAAGCCATTGACCTGGCCGAAGACAGGCGCCGCTTTGAGAACTTCCTCAACGAGCTGGGCGTCCCCCAGCCACCGGGAGCCGGCGTGACCTCCCTTGACGAAGCGCTCAGTGTGGCCAAGCTCATCGGCTACCCTGTCCTGGTCCGCCCCAGCTATGTCCTCGGCGGCAGGGCTATGGAAATAGTCCACAACGCCAGCGAACTCAAACGTTACCTTAAGCTGGCTATGGAACTGGACACCAAGCACCCCGTCCTTATCGATAAGTACCTGGAAGGCAAAGAGGTGGAGGTCGACGCTGTCGGCGACGGCCAAGACATCCTCATTCCGGGAATAATGGAGCATATAGAAAGGGCTGGAGTCCACAGCGGGGACTCAATGGCCCTCTACCCCGGGTTAAACCTGACCGAAGCCGAGGTGGACACCCTGGTTGACTACGCTATCAATATAGGGCTGGCCCTCAAAATCAAGGGCTTGATGAACATCCAGTTCGTCATCATGCCTGCTAAAGATAACCAAGGCTCGTCGGTTTACGTATTGGAGGTCAACCCACGCGCCAGCCGCACCATCCCCTTCATCTCCAAGGTCACCGGCGTGCCCATGGTAAATGTAGCCACCAAGGTTATGCTGGGCAAAACCCTCAAAGAGCAGGGCTACAAAACCGGGCTCTGGCCAAGGCAGAAGCTGGTGGCTATTAAAGCCCCGGTCTTCTCCATGTCAAAGCTGGCCGGCGTTGATACCTACCTCGGCCCGGAGATGAAGTCCACCGGCGAGGTGATGGGGATTGACTATACCTATAAGGCCGCCCTGGCCAAGGCGCTGCAAGCCGCCGGGCTGATGCTCCTCTCCGAAGGAGGTATACTCTTCAGCATCGCCGACAGGGACAAGCCTGAAGCCACCCCCATAATCAAGAAGTTCTCCCAGATAGGCTGTAAGCTCTACGCCACCGAAGGCACGGCGGCCATGATTAAAGATATGGGATTGCCGGTGACGATGATAACCAAAAAGCTGAGCGAGGGGCACCCCAACGTTATCGACATCATCAACGACGAGACGGTGGGCGGCATCGTCAATACCATCACCGGCGGGCGCGTACCGTTGAGGGACGGCTTTAGAATCCGCCGGGCGGCCACCGAGAAGCGCATCCCCTGCTTTACCTCACTTGATACCGCCCGGGCCGCCCTGGAGGCGCTCCTCAGCGGGGGCCAGAGCTACAGCGCCCAGCCGATATCGGACTACCGCAAAAAGGGACCGAGTTGATACAAGCTAAAGCCGCCGTAATATCTAATGAAAAACTCTGGGGAGAGCATTGGGTTTTTGGACGGCAGAAATTTTTAGGTACTTGGCTTATATGGTTGAAGTGCCCTGAAGTAGCTTCAGAAGCAAAGCCAGGGCAATTTGTGATGGTTAACTGTGGTAAGGAGTGTATTCTACAGCGTCCATTCAGTATCCACCAAGTTAACAAAGATGGCATTGCCCTATTTTATGCTGTGTTAGCCGATGGTAAGGGCACTCAGTGGTTGGCGCAACGCCAGCCCGGTGACGAGCTAGACCTGCTCGGGCCGCTGGGCAAAGGTTTTACCATCCATCCCGGCTCACAGAACCTGCTGCTGGCAGCCGGCGGTATCGGCTTTGCCCCGCTGTATTATTTAGCTTCATCAGCCAGCAAGGAGGGACACTCGGTAAAAGTACTTTTAGGAGCACGAACCACCATCACTCTCTACCTTAAACACTGCCCCCCCATCAAAGCCACCTTTGTTTTAATGACCGAGGATGGAAGTGAGGGTGAAAAAGGTATTATAACTGACGTCATCTCCAAACATATTGATTGGGCCGACCAAATCTTTGCCTGCGGGCCCCTGCCGATGTATAAGACTATGGCCGCAATGCCGGAATTAAAGAACAAGCCCGTCCAGATTTCCTTAGAGGTGAGGATGGGCTGCGGGCTCGGCGTCTGCTACGGCTGCACGGTAAAGACCCCGAAGGGCTTAAAGCAGGTATGTAAAGACGGGCCGGTATTTGAGCTGAACGATATTTTGTGGGAGGAAATAAAGGAGGTTTAAGAGGGGCTTTGCCCCTCTCCCCGTTTTGAATCTTTTCCCTCCCACCGCCCTTTTAAGGAAGGGGGAAATAAAACCTCAAATCAAGAGCGTGGAGGTGCACTATGGTCGTCACCAAGAAAATCAGCCTGGAAAGCAAAGGAAACTGCCAGATCATTGATATCACCCCGGAGGTAGAAAAAAGGCTGGCTGAGGCCGATATAAACGATGGCACGATTACCCTCTTCGTCACCGGCTCCACCGCCGGCATTGCCACCATTGAGTTCGAGCCGGGCCTGCTCGCCGACTTCCAGGATATGTGGGAAAGAACTATCCCAACCGATATCCCCTACCAGCACGACCGCGCCTGGGGCGATGGCAACGGCCACTCCCACGTGCGGGCTTCACTGCTGGGCGCATCATTGGTAGTCCCTTTCAGCAACAAAAAGCTGGCCCTGGGCACCTGGCAACAGATAGTGCTGGTGGACTTTGACAATAGACCCAGGTCGAGGCAAATCACGGCCCAGATTATGGGGGAGTAGTCTGGCTTTGACAGAGGTTCAAGTCAGAGCTTATAATTAGGAAAGCTTTTATTTAAGCAGTAAACCAGACCACAGAAAGGTGGGGTGACATGGCCAACCAGATAGGTAAGAAGTATCAATGCACCAAGTGCGGCGCCGAGTTCATCGTTACCAGAGGGGGCGATGGCACCGTCCACTGCTGTGGTAAACCCATGGAGCAGAAGAAATAAGCCAGGCTATTGGGAGTACTAATAAATGCCGAGCCAATTAGGTAAAAGATATCGCTGTACCAAGTGCGGCACGGAAATACTGTGCACCAAAGCCGGTGAAGGCACCCCTACCTGCTGTGAGCAGGAAATGGAACTCCAGGAACCGAGACCAATCCCCTCTTCGGACTAGGCCTATTTACCCTGCAAGAGAGCGAAAAACTCAGCCCTGGTCTCCGCTTTGCTGCGAAAGGTGCCCCTCAGGGCTGAGGTAACGATAGTGCTCCCCGGCTTCTTGATACCCCGCATAATCATACAGAGGTGCTCGGCCTGGACAAGCACCCCCACCCCATCCGGTTTAAGCCCGTTGACGATGGCATCGGCAATCTGGGAGGTCATCCTCTCCTGAATCTGGGGGCGCTTGGCAAAGATTTCCACCACCCGCGCCAGCTTGCTGCCGCCGACGACCCGCCCGGTGGCATTAGGAATATAACCGATATGGACAACACCATAGAAGGGTAAAAGGTGGTGCTCGCACATGGAATAGAAGGGAATATCCCTCAAGATTACCATTTCGCGGTGCCCTTCTTCAAAGCCAACGGTCAATTCCTTCTTGGGATCCATATCAAGCCCCGCAAAAAGCTCGGCATACATCTCAGCCACCCGCTGCGGAGTGCCGGCCAATCCCTCCCTTTTCGGGTCTTCACCGATAGCCTTGATGATAGAAGTCAGCGCCTTCTTGATTTCGCTCTCGTCAATCACTCTCTGCCTCCTTTAAACCTTAAAGGACTGGATTTTATGTCAAGTTTTCCTAATCTAAGCCTAAAGCCTTCTCCACGGCGGCCAGGTCGGCCGGTAGCTCCAGGAAAGGCTCAGCACCCTTTACCGCCGTCTCGGTATCTTTAAGACCGGTGCCGGTGACGATGCAGACCACCCGGCTCTTGGAGAAGTCTTTTCCTTCTTTGCGGAGCTTTATCAGACCGGCCAGGGATGCCCCCGATGCCGGCTCACCGAAGACGCCCCCTTTGGTCGCCATCAGCCCCTGGGCGGCTAGAATCTGCTCATCGCTGACCATATCGATAATACCGCCGGACTCATCTCGGGCGGCTTCCGCCTTCTTCCAGCTGGCCGGGTTGCCGATCCTTATCGCTGAAGCCACCGTCTCCGGCTTCTCAATAACATGTCCCCGCACAATGGGGGCGGCGCCTTCCGCCTGAAAGCCCATCATCTTTGGGGTAATCTTGGCCCTGCCCGCCTTATGGTACTCGACAAAGCCCTTCCAGTAGGCGGTGATATTGCCGGCATTGCCCACCGGTATAAATAGATAGTCGGGGGCTTCGCCCAGGGCATCGATAATCTCAAAGGCGGCTGTCTTCTGCCCCTCGATACGATTGGGGTTGAGCGAGTTCACCAGGGCAATAGGGTATTTCTCAGTGAGAGCGCGAACTATGGTCAGCGCCTGGTCAAAGTTGCCGTCAATAGCCACTATCTTTGCCCGGTAGATAATAGCCTGCGCCATCTTGCCCAGGGCAATCTTACCCTTGGGCACCACGATAATGGCGTCGACGCCGGCAAAAGCGGCGTAGGCCGCCGCCGAGGCGCTGGTATTACCGGTGGAGGCGCACATGAGCGCCTTGCTGCCCGCTTCCAACGCTTTGGCTACGGCCACCACCATGCCCCTGTCCTTGAAGGAGCCGGTGGGGTTACAGCCCTCAAGTTTAAAATAGAGCTCGCCTACCGCCAGCTCCTTCTCTAATTGAGGGCACCTGACCAGTGGGGTGTCGCCCTCACCCAAAGAGAATAAAGGCGTTTTGGGGGTAAGGGGCAAAAATTCTTTGTATCTAGCTAAAACTCCAGGTTTCATAGTCCTTTTTCTCCAAACCTATACCTATTTCCTATCAACCTTCCCCCTTAATCCCCCTCCCTTACTAGGG
>DAOUMQ010000183.1:0-5569 GCA_034410425.1 Dehalococcoidales bacterium
TTCCTCCGGCTGACGAGCCAGACGACGATAGCCAGGGCTGAATAGTAGACCGCTATCAGGGCGGTGTTGACCGAGCCGACCTCAATGGAAGATGCAGGGAGAGCGGCCAAGCCGCTTACTATCATCAGCATATACGAGGTAAACAGCCAGGCCAGCCAGCCTATAACTTTAGCGATGGGTAAGGCAAACAGCCCAACGAACCCGGCCAGAGCCCCCAGTATGATTATGCCCGGTAGTGCCGGCAGGGCGAGGAATGTAGCCAGGGGGCCGACCAGGGAAACGATGCCGAAGTAATGGGCAACGACCGGCCAGACGGCTATGGTGGCGGCCAGGGTCACGCTGAAGCTATCGGCGGT
The DNA here is from genome assembly GCA_034410425.1 of Dehalococcoidales bacterium. Taxonomy (GTDB): domain Bacteria; phylum Chloroflexota; class Dehalococcoidia; order Dehalococcoidales; family BS750m-G39; genus DUEC01. Next base: position 357 of record DAOUMQ010000183.1, read on the forward strand.
GATGTTGGCTGTTGAGGCTAATATTCCCTCCTCCCCGATAGCCGCCTTGACCGCTCTTCTCCCCAGGCCCATCAGGGGAGGGGCGATAAAGATTAGGCCGGCCATAGCCAGGAAGCTCAGCTGGAAGGAGGCGTCCCAGAGGATTTGAGGGTTGATGCCGACCATTACCGCCGCGGCCAAGGCGAGCGAGGTGACAGCGGTGCGTTGCCTCCCCAGAAGCTCGGCGGCGAGAAACAGGCTGGCCATAATCGCCCCCCTGATTATGGGCGTGTGGGCGCCGGTAATCAAAACGTAGAGCCAGATTACGCCCAGCGCCAGCCAGATATAGAAATAGCGCCTTCTGCCGAAGAGCCAGATGCCGATGCTGAGCAGGATGCCGGCCATGATGCTTAGGTGCAGGCCGGAAATAGCCAGCAGGTGGGCGGTGCCGGTCTGGGCGAAGTCGTCGCTGACCTCGGTGGATATATTATATCTGATACCGAGGACGATGCCCTGGGCCAGCGATGCCTGCGGCTCGGGCAGGACCTCGGCTATGGTCTGGGAGAGGCTGTCTCGGAGCGAGTAGAGCCATGCCAGCGGCTTAAAGCCCTGGCCGGTATCTAGACGCTCTATATCCTCCCAGTCGTAGATGTACATGGTGGAGTATATCCCCTGATGGGCCAGGTAGCCTTGATAATCAAAGTCATCGAGCTGGGGCGGCGTCTCCAGTTCTCCCGTTACCCGGAGGACATCGCCGTATTCATAGGCGGGGTAGTGGGGTACAAAGAGAAGAACATCGCCTGATAGCTCCCGCCACTCTTCGTTCTGCCATATTGCGATGGCCGACAAGCGGATATGAGTCACCTCGTCCCTGACCTCGGGGTCTTCACTAACTATGCCCCTGATTTCGACCTCCTGGCCGTTGTAGAACTGGAGGTGGCTCTCGTCCTGGGGAGGCAGGCTTGTCTGGTAGCAGAGGGCGCCGCCGACAAAAGCGATAAGGCAGACGGCGGCTAGAACTATTATTTTTCGCTGGCGGGGGAGGAAAAAGAGGAGGGGGAGAGGGGCCAGCCCGATAAGAATGAGGGCCAGGGGCGGGGCAAACCTTGACCCCAGGTAGATACCAGCCACCCAGGCACCGCTTAGGTAGATAAGCGCCAATATTCTTCCCTATAGTTTAGTCGGCGACGGTAACCAGGTCTCTAATCTGCTCGTAGAGGGAAGGCCCTATGCCCTCGACCTCGGTCAGCTCGGTGATGCTGGTAAAGCCGCCATTCTCCTGGCGGTAGTCGATGATAGCCTGGGCGCGGCTGGGACCAATGCCGGGCAGGGCCTCCAGCAGCCAGGCTTCAGCCCGGTTGAGGTCGATTCTCTGCGGCGGCTCGGCTTCTCCGGCGGTGGGAATGTAGATTTCAATAGCGGCGAGGTCGGCGTTATCGGCGGTGCCGCCGGCGGCGGCAATCAGGTCTTCCAGAGTCCCTCCCGATTCCAGAGGATACCAGCCGGGGCTGTTTACGGCGCCGCCCAGGTAAATAGAGCCGCTTAGCTCAAGCGGCGGCGGCAGGGAAATCTCTATCGGTTGTTGCGGGCGATAATTTTGCCAGGCTATTATGGCCCCGATAACGATAACGGCTATCAGTAGAGCGATAATCAGCGTCCAGAATCGGCCAAGCTTACTTGTTGTCATGGCAAGCCTCCTGCCAAAGCCTTACCTGCCGCCTCAATTAGTATAGCAGAATGATAGTGAGCAATGAATACATTTCCCCCAGCCACACCCCAGTTTTCAACTTCTGTCTTCTTTCCCACCCAAACCCGCCCTCGGAGGTCTTCATCCCATTGACTTTTGTGGAGTTGTAAGAGGGTGCAACCGGGGTGAAAAGCCCTTTTGGGTGGGTCAGGGTGGGAAGAAAAACACCCGGAAACAGGGGAGGGGCTAAAATATATGGCACCAAAAGTTTCCTAGCGGTCAAGAGCCTCTGAGGGTGGTCATTAGCGCCTCTTCCGATTCAGGGGTGGTGACGGCTATTATCTGGTCTTCGGCTTTAAGGACGGTGCCTTCGGTGGGGGCAAAGGGCTTCTCCCGGTCGCGGATAATCAGCGAGAGGATGCTCCCCTCCGGCAACTGGAGCTCTTTTACCGTTTTGCCTATGGTGGTTGAGTGGGGTGGGATTTTTATCTCCACGATCTCCAGCCCTTTGTCCTTGATATCCAGCAGGTGCGTTATGGGGTGGGTCGGCACCTCTTCCTCGATGTGTTCCAGGATGATGCTGGTGCTGCTTACGGCGTCGTCAATACCCAGTTCTTTGAAGATGGTCTCGTTCTTGGGGTTATTGATGCGGGCGATAGTCCGGGGAACGTTGAATTTGTGCTTGGCTACCTGGCAGGCGACCAGGTTGTCCTCATCGTCACCGGTCACGGCGATGAACATATCGGCCCGGCCGGTGCCAACTTCGGTCAGGGTGGTAACCTCACAGCCATCGCCGCGGATGCAGACACTGCCCAGTTCGCCGCAGATGAACTCGGTCCGGGCGGCGTCCTTTTCCACCACCAGTATCTCGTGCCCTTCATCCAGCAGGGCTCGGGCCAGGAAATAGCCCACCCTGCCCCCGCCGATAACGATGATGTACATTATTTAGCCTCCTCCTCAGCTCCCAGCTTTTCCTTGAGCATCTGGGCAAATATGGTGGTCGGGCTGAAGGTCTCTATGCCCAGGGAGGCGAACAGCTCCCGGCGCAGGGGGTCGTAGGTGCGGCAGAGCACCCTGGGCACGTTGAAGATATGCTTGGCGATTTGGGCGGCCATGATATTGCGGTTGTCCCCCGGGCTTAGGGCGACAAAGGCATCGGCCTCCTCTATGCCCGCTTTCTTGAGCGATTCCTCTTCAATGCCGTTGCCCACCAGTGCCGTGCCCCCGAACTCAGGGGGCAGTCGGCGGAAGCTGTAGGCATCGATGTCCAGGATGGTGACGCCGTGCCCTTCGATGTCTAAGAGTCCGGCCAGCCGGGCCCCCACCCGTCCACAGCCCATAATTACTACTTTCATAATATCTTAGCTCACTTGGCGGTATACTGGTGATATAGTATAACCTGGCAGGGGGCATTCTGCAGCACGTAAGGCACCACACTGCCCAGGTTGAACTGACCGAAGCGCCTCTTGTAGATGACGCCCATCAGGATTAGGTCGGCCTCTCGTTCCACGGCTTCGTCGACAATGGTCGGTCCCGCTTCACGGGCTTGAAGCAGGTCGGTCTCCAGCTCGTAGCCCTCTTCTTCAGCCACGCTGGTTATATGGTCCAGTATTTCTTCGGCCTTTCTGACTTCAGGTCCAATCTCAGCGTCCAGGGGCAGAGAACGTCTGATGGCAATGACGTAAACCGCCCAGATTTTGCCCTTATTCTTCTTGGTCAGCCGGCAGGCTAACCTGGTCGCCTCGTCATCGGCCTGGGTGCCGGTCACCGGCAGCAGAATCTTGTAAAACTCCATCGCCCTCTATGCCGTTTATTATAGAGTAATTGGAATTATAACCCCCCAGCGGCAGTTCTACAATACCCCCTCTCCCGGCTTCTTGGGTACGTGGGTTAGGGGCAGGTGTGCTTTCCACCGGTAGACGGCGTAGATAAGCAAACCAACCGCCATCCAGCCTATGCCTATCCAGCGGCTGTAGGGCTGGGTAATTATTACTATTATCCATATACCCGAGGTAGCTATTAAGCCCAGGATGGCGGTCATGGGTAGTTCTCGCCCCTTGACTCTGATATTCCAGCGGAGCTTGAAGGGACGTTCCAATTCAGGTTTTCTAATGCGCAGGCTTAGCACGGCAGCGTGGGCCAGGGCGAAGCAGAGCAGGGAGCCAAAGACATATAAGGCTCCTAAATCAGCAAAAAAGTTGGTAGCGAAGAACCCCGGGGTCAGGATGAGCAGGGCTATTATGCCGAAGACGAGTATGGAAATATAGGGCGTCTTGAATCGGGGGTGCACCCGGCTCAAAGTTGCCGGTAACTGGTGGTGTGAGGACATGTTGAAGGCAAGGCGGGAGATACCCATCAGCCCGGCATTGCTGGCAGTGAGCAAGATTGTAGCTGCCAATACGGCAACTAAGGGGGCAAATATGGCTTGGAGTGTTGCCGAAGGCAGGTTGGCGGCGATGCCGGCTACCGGGTCCCTTGCCCAGCCGTTTATCGGGTCACCCAGAAGCTGGGGAGTCATGGCTGACAGGGCTACTATTGAGATACCGGCAAATAAGACCAGGACGGCGACTATCATCAGGACATATGCCTGGGGTATCCTCTTGGCTGGCTGGCGTGTCTCCTCGGCCAGTTGAGATACGGTCTCTACACCGGTAAAACACAGGGCGGCAATGGCAATGCCGAAAATCAGGTTTTGCGTAGATGGCCAGTTACCCGCCCCGAACATATGTTGAAATAAGATTCCCGGGTTTACCGCCAGTATTAGTATAATGCCCAGAACCACCAGTGTAATCTGGGTAGTTATGTCGATGCTGATGAAGAATATATTCACCCTTGATGATTCTCTTATGCCCAGAACGTTTATCAGCATCAAGAAGGCGATGATTCCCATGGAAACCAGGGCGCCGATTGCCGGCTCATTCAGCACCGGCCAGAAATGGCTTAGGTATGGGGGGATAGTATAGGCGGAAATAGACATGGTGACGATGTAGCTCAGCATTAATGCCCAGCCGGCGATAAGACCCACCAGGTCATTAAACCCATGCCGGGCAAAGCTGGCCGAACCACCGGCTTCAGGTATGGAGGCGCTACCTTCGGCATAGGTAAGGGCATTAAAGATATAGATAATCCCGGCTATAGCCAGCACAATAGGGGTGGCGCCTAGGGCTATCAGGGCGACGATGCCCAGGGCGTAGTAAATAGAGGAGCCCACATCTCCGTAGCCGGCACTGAATAAGGCGGGGATGCCTAATACCCGTCTTAAGCGGAAGCGCCTGATGCGGCGGGGGCGGAAAATCTTGTCGCCGGGTTTGGGCCGGTAGCTCTCTTGCATCTCTTTGATTTACCCGATTTTACCACTATATGCCATAGCCCACAATGCTTGACAATCGCTTCTCTCTTGAACTAAACTCATCTTGAATCGATGTTTCGACGAGGCGCATGCTTTGCACGCGCTGACGCTGCGCGCGCTCAAGCGGCTGCTCGAGCTCAACTTCGGCCGGCAGATCGGGCTGCTATCCATCGTGCTCGTTGCCCAGCCCGAGATCTA
>DAOUMQ010000184.1:0-1571 GCA_034410425.1 Dehalococcoidales bacterium
TCACCATCGTCTTTATGGAGGTGGGCACCACCACCGCCCGGCTGGCTTTAATGGGGGCCGGCGATACCATCGCCGACTTCGTTGGGCCCCTGGGCCTGCCGACGGAGATTGAGAAGTTCGGCACGGTAGCCTGCGTCGCTGGGGGGGTGGGGGTCGCCCCCATAACCCCTATCGCCCGGGAGCTAAAAAAGGCGGGCAACAAGATTATCTCCATCCTGGGGGCGCGGAGCCATGATTTGCTCTTCTGGGAGAAGGAGCTGGGCGCTTTTAGCGACCGGCTAATCGTGACCACCGATGACGGCTCCTACGGGCGCAAGGGGGTAGTCACCGGGCCACTTAAAGAGCTTTTAGAGTCCGGGGAAAAAATCGACCGGGTCATCGCCATCGGCCCCGTGGTCATGATGAAGTTCTGCTCCCTGACCACCCAGCCCTTCGGCGTTAAGACCATCGTTAGCCTGAACCCGATAATGGTTGACGGCACCGGTATGTGCGGTTGTTGCCGGGTATCGGTCGGCGGCGAGACCAGGTTCGCCTGTGTCGACGGCCCCGATTTCGACGGGCATGAGGTCGACTGGGACTTGCTCCTTGCCCGCCAGGCTATCTACCTTGATGAAGAGAAGTGTTCTTTTGAGGAGTGGCAGAAAAGCCATTCGTCTTAAAAAGGTGAGAGTATATGGCTAAGCTGAATCTTAACCGGATGCCAATGCCCCGGCAGGACCCCAAAAAACGGGCTAAAAACTTTGACGAGGTTGCCTTAGGTTATAGCCTGGAGCAGGCTAAGGAAGAAGCCAGCCGCTGTATCCAGTGCCCCAAGCGTAATTGCGCCGCCGGCTGCCCGGTGGGGGTGGACATCCCCGAGTTTATCAAGGCCATCGGCGAGGGCGATATGCCGGAGGCGGTCAGGGTACTCAAGAATAAGAATAGTCTTCCCGGCATCTGCGGGCGGGTATGCCCTCAGGAGACCCAGTGCGAGGCTACCTGCTCACTGGCCAAGAAAGAGGCCCCTATCGCTATCGGGCGGCTGGAGCGGTTCGTGGCTGACTGGGAGCGGGCTAACGCGGGGAAAGGCAAACCGCTAGACCCGCCCAAGCCATCGGCTAAGCGGGTGGCCGTGGTCGGCTCTGGGCCGGCAGGCTTAACGGCGGCCGCCGATTTAGCCAAGCTGGGCCACAGCGTTACCCTCTTTGAGGCATTGCACGTTGCCGGCGGGGTGCTGATGTACGGCATCCCCGAGTTCAGGTTGCCCAAGGAGATTGTCCAGGCTGAGGTCGACTACGTCGTCTCTCTGGGGGTGAAGCTGGAGCTGGACGCGGTGGTGGGCAAGTTGGCTACGGTGGACGAACTGCTTAGTAACGGCTATCAGGCCGTCTTCTTAGGCACCGGCGCCGGCGCCCCCATGTTCATGAATATCCCCGGCGAGAACCTCAACGGCATCTATTCGGCCAACGAGTTCCTGACCCGGGTCAACCTGATGAAGGCTTACCGCTTCCCCGAGTACGATACCCCGGTCAAGCTGGGCAAAAGGGTGGTGGTCATCGGCGGCGGCAACGTGGCCATGGACTCGGCCCGCT
>DAOUMQ010000185.1:0-2114 GCA_034410425.1 Dehalococcoidales bacterium
GGTGCATCTTGTAGGCGCTCCACATCTCGCAGGAGATGCAGTTCCACATGGCGTCCTCGCTGCTTAAGGCCCAGGGCAGGAAGTCCGAAGAGCCGCCCACTGGCGCCGAGCCGTGCCTGGGGCCGGCCTGGCCGAAGGTAGCCAGGTCGGAGGCGACGGCGATGTCGCAAGCGCCGCCGAATTCCTGGCCGCCGGCTACGCTCATGCCGTTGTTTCGCCGAATAACCGGCTTCTGGCACATCAGAATGGAATCGACCATGCCGTTGAAGAGGTCCATGTACTGGCCGTACTCAGTCGGCTTGGTTGAGTAGTATTCCGAATACTCCTTGGTGTTGCCGCCGGTGCAGAAAGCGTTACTGCCAGCGCCAGTGAAGACCACCGCCACCACGGCGCGGTTCATCTGCGCCCGGTGGAAACCAGCGATAACGCCCTTGACCATCTCGGTGGTGTAGGAGTTGTACTGGGCGGGGTTGTTCAGGGTAACCCAGGCGCTATAGAGCCCCTCCACCGGTTTGCCGCTGGGGTCGATTATCGGCTTTTCCTCATACATGGTGCAGGGCGGCTCGGTGCCGAAGTGCTCCATGCCCCAGATATTGTGGTCTTTAACGCCGCCTTCTCTTGGTACCCAGTCTAAAGACATTTATCAATACCTCCTCTTTGCTTAAAATTTTAGAAATCGGGAGTCAGCACCAGTCTTTTGGTCAGCCCGCCCTTGTGGGCCTCTTCATAGGCTTCTTTGATGGTGCTCATCGGTCTGGTCTCAACAAAGGGCTCTATCTTTATCTTGCCCTCAAGGACCATCTTCAGGACCTCGGGGTAGTACTTGGGCAGACAACCCCAGGAGCCCAGGATATCGGCGTCAAAGGCCATCAGGCGGGAAAGGGCATACTCGTTCTTCTGCATGCCGAAGCCGCAGATTAAGAGCTTGCCGATAAACGATAGCAGCTCCAGGGCGATGGCCTGACCATCAGCGGTGCCCGTCCACTCAAAGATCTTCCAGCCGTAGTTTGAGGGCACGCCCTTCTCCTTGCAGTAGGCGCGGAACTCGTCCCTGATGTCCCGGGGGCTCTTGTCCACCGAGCTGATGACATGGCTGGCGCCGTATTCCAGGGCCCTCTTGAGCTTTTCCGGGTTGCGGGCGATGCCGATTACCTCTTTGGCGCCCAGCGCCGCACAAATCTGGGTGGCATAGACGCCGAGGCCGCCGGTAGCCCCGATGATAATGGTCAGGTCGCCGGCTTTAACCTCGGCTCTCATCGCCGCCTGGTAAGGCGAGGTTGCGGCATCGGCGATGACGGCGAAATGGGAAAGGGGCATCCCTTTCTTATCCGGAATCAGGCACAGGTCCTGGGCGGGAACGACGATATGGCTGGAGTTACCGCCGTAAATATCCATGCTGTTGCCCGGCATCTTCTGTGCCAGGCAGCGGTTGCCCCTGCCGGCGGCGCAGATGGGGCAGTTATTGCAGGGCATCACCGCCGGGATAATTACCTCCTTGCCCAGCCACTTGTCCTCGCCGGCAATCACCGTGCCGCTGATTTCATGCCCCAGGGTCAGCGGGGGCTTGTTCACCGTGGGCACGCCGTCGTAAAAATAGCTCAAGTCGGTGTGAAAGACGCCACAGCCGGCAACCTCAACCAGCACCTCACCCGGCTTTATCTCAGGGACGTCAATGCTGGCCCTCTCCAGCTTGCCCGGCTCTACCATCTGCCAGGTCTCGATTTTTTCAGGTATTTTGGCCATATCTTTTATCTCCTCCTCAGCCTCAACCTCGACCAGTTGTCTGCGAAGAGCGAAAGGCGAAAATTACGGAAGCCAACAGCAGCATGGTTATCTCCTGTCCCAGCTGCAAGAAAGTGTTCAGCAGACCCTTAGTCATGCTTAACTTTGAGGGCGGAAAAACTAGGCTGGTGAACGTCTGTCCTTACTGCAATCACGTGTTAGGCAATGCAGAAAACGAACAAACATCCAAGAGCGACTTTCAAATCGCAGACGAGGACAAGAAACTGACACACTAAATTGGTGACTTTTAAGTATTTTTTGTTGCTTTTGACTACTGTGTGCAGTTGAGTGTTGTTACGATTTAGCGAAAAGTTGCTTCTCCAATAAATCCA
>DAOUMQ010000186.1:0-2324 GCA_034410425.1 Dehalococcoidales bacterium
TAGCCCCGCCTTTCTTCACCAGGCGGGCGATGGTCAGGGCCTGTTCCTCGCTTTCCACGGCGCAGGGCCCGGCCATCATTACCGGTCTGCCCCGGCCGATCTTGACATCGCCGACGGTAATCGCCATCGACTCCGGCTGGGTCTCCCGGCTGACCAGCTTGTAGGGTTTGGTTACCCTTATTGTCTCCTTTACCCCTTCCATGACCAGCAGGCGCGAATCGTCCACCGGCCCCTGGTTGCCGAGAATGCAGATCGCGGTGCGCAGGGAGCCGGGCATGGGCACGCCTCGGTAGCCCATTCCCTCTATTTCTTTAATTACCGCCTGCACCTGGGCTTCGCTGGCATCGTTTTTCATTACCACTAACATCTTATCTTCCTCCTTTGGCTGTAATATATTGCCTTATTCCGCCGACCTCACCGCCTGGATAAAGGCCTTGATTTTTTCTATATCCTTGACTCCGCCGCTCTCCACCCCGCTGGCAACATCGACCCCCCAGGGCTTTAAAGCGGTTACCACCTCTCCAACGTTCTCCGGGCTCAGCCCGCCGGCGATGATAACCGGGAATTTTGCCGCCGCTTCCCTGGCTATCCCCCAGGCGAAGGCTTCTCCGGTTCCTCCGTATTTTTGCTCCGAGAAGGTGTCGAGCAGGTAGATGGGGGCACGGGAGCCGAGCAGCCTCTGGCCCTCTTCCAGGTGGGAGACGAGCCTTTCCCCGTCCCAGTCATCGGCTATGTGTACCGCCTTTATCAGCGGCTTTTCTATTTGCTGGCAGTACTCCCAGCTCTCGTCACCGCTGAGCTGTACCCAGTCCAACCCGCATGATTCAGCCGCCTTGTTGACGGCATCGGCGGGCGTATTGACGAATACCCCCACCACCGGCAGGCGCTTTTTGACCGAGGCCGCTATCTCCGCCGCCTTGTCATAGCTGACTTGGCGCGGGCTGGGGGCTAAGACCACCCCGATAAGGTCGGCCCCGGCCTCTATGGTCGCCCGGGCGTAGGAGACCTCGGTAATGCCTTCGATTTTAATTTTGGTCAAAATAGCTCCTTTATCCTGGCGGCGGCGTCATCGGCGGTGACCAATGCCTCGCCGATTAATACCGCCTTGATTCCCCACCCCTTCAGCCTCTCTATGTCGCCTGGCCCCTTTATGCCGCTTTCACTGACGGCTATTCTGTCCCGGGGTACGAGGGGGCACAGCCTCCTGGTAACGTTTATATCCACCTCCAGAGTATCAAGGTCTCGGTTGTTGATGCCGATGAGCTTGGCATCGCATTTCAGCACCTGTTCCAGCTCGTCCTCGTTATGCACCTCAACCAGGCACTGCATCCCCAGCTGGCGGCTTAGAGAGAGCAGTTCCTCAAGCTCGGCATCGTCCAGAATGGCCACTATCAAGAGCAGGGCATCGGCGCCCCAGGCGCGCGCCTCATATATCTGGTAGGGCCTGATTATAAAGTCCTTTCTCAGCAGGGGGACATCGGGTAGCGCCTTTTTAACCGCTTCCAGGTCTCCTCGGCTGCCCTTAAAATAAACCTCCTCGGTGAGCACCGATATTGCCGCCGCCCCGCCCCGAACATAGCTTTTAGCCAGCCCGACGGGGTCTAGGTCGGGCCTTATTGCCCCTTTTGAGGGTGAGGCCCGCTTGATTTCGGCAATCAGGCTAATGCCGTCCCCTTTTAGGGCTGCGGCAAAATCCAGGGGCGCAGGCTTTTCCTTAATGGCCGCTTCTAGTTGGGGCAGGGACGTAGTCTTCTGCCTCTGCTTCAGCTCTTTCCGTTTCTCGGTGACAATCTTATCCAAAAACATGGCTCTTATCCGTAACTCTGGCTCAAGCTGATAAGCTTCTCCAGTTTATCCAGCGCCTGGCCGCTGTCTATAACCTCAACGGCGATTTTGGCGCCTTCTTTCAAGGCGTCAGGCCCGGAGGGGCTTTGGGTGCCCCTGCCGACAACGATACCGGCGGCGGCGTTCATAATCACGGCATCCCTTCTCGGCCCCCTCTCCCCCGCCAGCACCGCGCGCAGCATTTTAGCGTTTTCCTCAGGCGTTCCCCCCGCCAGCGCCTCCACCCCGGCTATTTTAAGCCCGAAGTCCTCAGGCGATACCTGGTAGTCGCTTATCTTGCCGCCGTGCAGTTCCCATACTCGCGACCTGCCGGCTAAGGATATTTCGTCCATTCCGTCCAGCCCATGGACGACTATGGCCTGCTTTGCGCCGAGGCGCTGTAGAACCTGGACCATCTTTGCCCCCAGCTCCTGGCTGGGCACGCCCAGAACCTGGGAATCAGCCAGGGCCGGGTTGGTCAGCGGGCCGAGGATGTTGAA
>DAOUMQ010000187.1:0-2034 GCA_034410425.1 Dehalococcoidales bacterium
AGCCGTTGACGAAGGCGGCAGGATAACCAAAAGCCACCCTCGCGTGCGCACCTACAAGGGGCAACGCGAGTTTGTGCTAGTTAGCCGGGAGGAAAGAGAGGGGAAGTCAGCCATCACCATTACCCAGCACGACGTGAGAGAATTGCAACTGGCGAAGGCCGCCATTCGCACCGGTATTCAGGCGCTCCTGGAAACTAACGGCTGCCCCGAGGATGAGATTAAGCAGGTGCTCATTGCCGGCGCCTTTGGCACCTATATCGATGTCGCCAGTGCGGTAGCCATTGGCATGCTGCCATCACTGCCCCTGAACCGCTTCCGACAGGCAGGAAACGCCGCCGGTACCGGAGCCAAGATGGCTCTGATTTCCCTCAAGCAGCGCTCTGAAGCCCAAGCTATTGCCTCAAGAGTGAGCTATATTGAACTGGCCAGTGCGCCTAACTTTGAGCCGACTTTCATGCAGGCCAGTTACTTAGGACGATATAGGATTATAGGCGGCAGGAGGGAGGAAATTAACTGATGCAAACTAGAGTATCAAGCCCTAGCAAGGAAGTAATCATTGGTGATGACCAGCCCACAGTGCTTATCGGCGAGCGTATCAATCCTGCCGGCAAGAAAAAACTAGCTGAGGCCCTCAAGGCCGGCGACCTGGAGATTGTGCGCCGGGAAGCCCTGGCCCAAGTCCAAGCTGGGGCGGATATTATTGACGTCAACGTGGGTACCTTCGGTGTTGACGAGGTAGCCCTGCTGCCCAAGGCAGTGCAGGCAGTGATGGACACCATAGATACACCCCTCTGCCTTGACAGCGCCAACCCCGAGGCTTTAGAAGCCGCCCTCAAGGTCTACAAGGGCAAGCCGCTCGTTAACTCGGTTACTGGCGAAGAGCACTCCCTGGCCAGAGTCTTACCCCTGGTCAAGAAGTATGGCGCGGCAGTCGTTGGTTTAGTGCAGGACGAAAAAGGTATCCCCAAGGATGCCGAGGGGAGGGTAAGTGCCGCCCGTAAGATAGTGGCACGAGTTGAGGCAGCAGGCATCCCCCGCGAGGACATAGTCATTGACTGCCTTGCCTTCTCTGTTGGCGCCGATACCAGCTCCGGCCCGGCGGTCATAGAAGCCATCTGCAGGATTAAGGCAGAACTGGGAGTGAATATGACACTGGGCGCAAGCAATATTTCTTTTGGCTTGCCGGAGCGTGAGTTGCTCAATAATGCCTTCGTCGTTATGGCAGCTACTGCTGGTGTGACCTGCCTCATCGTGGATGTGGCTAAGGTGCGCCCAATTATTTTAGCCGCTGACCTTGTCCTCGGCCGTGACAAGCGTGCCCGACGCTATATTGAAGCCTACCGCCAGCGCCAGAAGCCGGAAAAATAGGCGGCTCGCTTATCCTTTTATGTCCTCTATCACCCAGTCCAAGCCCAATTGCTTTAGCTTCTCTGCTGATGGTATGCCCTGGCGAGTGTAGCCAAGGGCGTCATAATACTCATCCAGAAAGCCGTCCAGCTTTCTTATTACCTGACCCGTAGCCGGACCGGCGTTGGGCAATGGCTCGGTTAGCATTCTGGCGGGGAGGGTATCGTCCTTGCGCCCGAACCCCTCGCGCACATTAAAGGAACGCTCAAGGCAAAGAATTTTCTCCCCTATCCGGTTCAAATAGGCGGGGTCGGCAAACTCACTAAATCCGGTAGCCGCCACCAGCAACCCGCAACGTGACTCAGGAGTAAAGCCGGTAGCCGGGCCAAAGCTACATTGAATAATCGAGTCTTCCACTGCCTGCCCTATCTGGGCGCGAGCCGTGTCCTGCCCTTTACCTTCCTCGGCAAATCTGTCCTTCGTCCCCGCAAGTTCCTCCCTCGGTCGACCATACATATGGTTGCCACCAATGTTTGAGGTGGCAAGGATGAACCCGTAGCCCTTAACCGCCCGGGGCTCATAGGCGGGAAGCTCAAGTCCCTTGACCTGCATGGCGTAAGCCTCAGCACCCTTGCCAATATACTCAGCAGCCCGCTTGGTGCCTTCACCGAGTAGCTTGCCAAACCC
>DAOUMQ010000188.1:0-2537 GCA_034410425.1 Dehalococcoidales bacterium
TACCTGGTTCTCCTCGGCGCTGTGGACTCATTCCACCATGGGCTGGCCCGATGACACCCCCGACCTGGGCTACTTCTACCCGACCACGGTAATGGAGACCGGCTATGACATCCTCTTCTTCTGGGTGGCCCGGATGAGTATGATGGGCCTGGAGGACACCGGCGATATACCTTTCAGCACCGTTTACCTCCACGGTCTATTGAGGGACGAGAAGGGGGAGAAGATGAGCAAGGTGAGAGGCAACGTCCTCGACCCCCTCGATACCATAGCTCAGTACGGCACCGATGCCCTGCGCTTTGCCCTGACTATTGATATTTCTCCGGGGAATGATATCAATCTGACCCCGGCCCGGTTGGAGGCCGGGCGCAACTTCGCCAACAAGCTCTGGAACGCCACCCGCTTCGTGGTCAGGAGTATTGAGCCAAGCGGTAATGACCTGAAAATACAGCAGAATTTACTCCCTGTAGAAGACCGCTGGATTCTGAGCCGCTTGAGTGGAACCATCGCCAGTGTGGCCAGGCTGATGGACAACTTCCAGTTCGGCGAGGCCCAGCGTCAGCTCCACGATTTCCTCTGGGGCGAGTTCTGCGACTGGTATATCGAGTTCGCCAAGATTCGCCCGGGTGTGGGGGAAGAGCCGTCGCCGCTACCCGTTCTGGTTCACGTCCTGGAGAGTTCGCTCCGGCTTTTGCACCCCTTCATGCCCTTCGTCACCGAGGAGCTCTGGCAGAACCTCAAAAAGCGCCTGCCCGCCGGCTGGCAGAAAACCGATTCCATAATGATAGCCCTTTACCCCGAAGCCGATGAAAAGGCTATAGACGCGGAGGCGGAGCGGGTTATGGGGGCCGTAATCGAGATAATACACGCCATCCGCAACGCCCGCGCCGAGCATAAGGTGGAGAGCGGCAGGTGGGTCGAGGCGCAAGTGTTCGCTGGCGAGCTTACCCCGGCTATCGCCGCTCACGGTAAAGCCATCCAGACCCTGGCCCGGGCAAAGCCGCTCAGCTTCCAGGGGAGCCGACAAAAAGCGCCAAAGCTTGAGAATGTCCTGGCCCTGGTGCTCAAAAGCTCCGAGGTCATCATCCCCATGGAGAGCATGGTTGACCTTGAGGTCGAGCAAAAACGCCTGCATAATGAGGCGGAGAAGACCGGCAAAGAAGTCGCTTCCCTTGAAGCCAGGCTTAAGGACAAAGCCTTTTTGAGCAAAGCGCCGCCGGCGGTGGTAAACAAGGAAAAAGATAAGCTGGCCGAGAGAAAAGACAAGCTGGAGAGGCTAAAAGAGCAGCTTGCCCGCTTTAAGGCTTGACCAGGACTGGAGCCGTTCCAGTGCTTTCTTGGTATCGCTGGCCACCCTGGTCTTATCACAGTTATCCAGCCGATACTTAAAGAGCCAGTAGCTGAACTCCTTTAGCTCTAGTAGTCCGATGGACTTGAGCTGTGGATAGCCCTTCTCCTTACGGAATCTCTTGAGCAACACCGCTTTGGTGGCGCCGTATATGCGGCGGTAGGCCTCGTTGGCCAGATTTGGCTCGTTGTTATAGCCAGAGATGCGCCTCTCCTTGCGTATCTCCTCCTGCACCGCCTGAATCAGGGCCTCCTCAACGGTGACGCCGTAGAAGTAGTTGAGATATTGATGATATTTGCCGCTGCCGATGAGCTTCTTGAACTCCTCTTTGCTCAGCTCTATTGGCGGCTGGCCGTGAAAGATGAGGGCGAGCTTTTCCTCATCGGGGAGCAGGCCGTCCACCGCCAGGCACAGCCTTTCCGCCAACAATAGCCAGTCAAAGGCTTCACCGTCAATAAGGTAGCGGTAGTGGCGGCCGTTATAGCTCTCTTCAGCCTCAGTCCAGAGCCCGATAGCCTCAAGCAGGGCGATATACCAGTGCTTGCCGCTTAAGATAGCCTGCTCCAGGTGTCTTTCCGCCTCGGTGTTGCCCCCGCGCGCCAGTGCCAAGCCGGTATTGTCTATCAAGCCCCACCCCCTGTCTTTGAGGCGCCGATGCCATCGGGGAATTCGGCCTTTAACTTCTGGTAGTATTCCAGCCTGCCGGTAGTTACCAGTTCGGTGAGCTTTTTGGTGATAGCCTCCCCCGCCCCCGGGATTTCTTTTAGCCTGTCTTCCCTGGCCAGTTGCGCCACCTCCACCTCCAGCTCTTTGATTTCCCGCGCCACCTTCTGGTAAGCCCTGATTTTGAAGATGTTGTCTTCTTTGAGCTTTAGCATCTCGGCGATGTCTTCAACTATGGCGGCGATTTGTTGGTTGTTCATTTACTAGACTCATATAGCACGTCTGACGTCCGAATATAGGTCTTTCCAGTGGCCTTGTCTCATTCGGAATTTGGTACCATGATTGTGTCCAGTCCTAGCGTCAAAATCTATGAGAACCGAGCCATCCTCAATACATCTGATGAACTTTTCGAATGAAAAGCCGGATAGAATATACAACTCTCTATAAAGGAAAAACTCATGTTTTGCCTCTACCTTACTGCCTGCAATAACATAGAAACAATTGCTGATTTTTGAACCGATTGTATACT
>DAOUMQ010000189.1:0-6380 GCA_034410425.1 Dehalococcoidales bacterium
TCAAAGGGGGAGGGGTCTCCCTAAAAGGGCGGCGGGCGGGAAAAGATTAAAAAGGGGGTGGGAGGGGAATCAAACCTATGATATAATGGCTGGTTAGAAATGAAAGTAGCGGTGACCGGAGCCGCCGGACATGCCGGCGCCAACCTGGTGCGTGCCCTGCTGGCTCAAGGCCTTTCCATACGCGCCCTGGTCCACCTGGACCGAAAAGCCATCGAGGGGCTGGACGTTGAGGTTGTTCAGGGCGATATCCGCGACCTAGAGTCCCTGGTAAAAGCCTTCAAGAACGCCGAGGTGGTCTATCACCTGGCGGCCCAAATATCCATCTTCAAAGACCCCTGGTCATTGCTGGAAGCGGTCAATGTTAACGGCACCCGAAACGTGGTCGAAGCCTGCCTGCGCTGCGGGGTAGGCCGCCTGGTCCACTTCAGCTCAATCCATACCATGAGCCAAACAGCCAAGGCCGCCCGCATCGACGAATCAACCCCCCTGGTGGAATCAAGGCGCTACCCGCCTTATGACCGCTCCAAAGCGCTTGCCGAAAAAGAGGTACGCCGGGGGATAGAAAAGGGGTTGGACGCCATTATCATCAGCCCGACGGCGATTATCGGCCCTCATGACTATAAGCCGTCTCACTTCGGCGAGGCGCTGTTGAGAATGGCCAGCGGCCGGCTGCCGGCACTGGTCAGCGGCGGCTTCGACTGGGTGGATGTCCGCGATGTTGTCCAGGGGGCGATGCGAGCTGAGAAACAAGCGCCGACCGGGGCCAAGTACCTTCTTTCCGGTCACTGGGTGTCACTGCGCGATGTAGCCGGGCTGGTAGAGCAGATAACCGGGGTATCAGTGCCCCGTTTTGTCTGCCCCATGTGGCTGGCCCGTATCGGCGCCCCCTTTATCACCACCTTTGACCGCCTGGCCGGGAGGCGGCCCCTCTACACCAGCGACTCTCTCCAGGCACTGCGTAGCAACCGCAATATAAGCCACCAGAAAGCGACCCTGGAGCTCGACTACCAGCCGCGTCCCTTCCAAGAAACGCTTGCCGATACCTTAAAGTGGTTTGAGGAGAGCGGCCAGCTCGCCCGTCCGGCAAGACTACCAGAAACGGGGTCATCGTGAGCGAGCAGGCATTCTTTAACGGCCTGATAATAGGCTGGTTCTTGCTGGCGGCGGTAGTCTTTTCGGTGCTGCTTTTCATGGCCGCCCCCTACGGCCGCTACTTCAAGAGCAACTGGGGCCCCGCCGTAGGTAACAAGGCGGGCTGGGTTATTATGGAGGCGGCGGCGCCGCTGGTGTTCGCCCTGTTCTTTTTCCTGGGCGATAACCCCAATACGACCACCACCCTGGTATTTCTGGCTTTGTGGGAGCTTCATTACCTGCACCGGGCTTTCATCTACCCCTTCGGCCTGCGCAACCGGGACTCGGAAATGCCGCTGGTCGTTGTCGGACTTGGCTTTCTGTTCAGCACGGTGAACGGCTACCTCAACGGCCGCTACCTTTTTACCTTCGCCGCCGGCTACGGCAACCAATGGCTCAGCGACCCGCGGTTTATCATTGGGATAGCCCTGTTTATTGCCGGCTTCATCATCAACCGGCAGGCCGACTGGATTCTGCGCAATCTGCGCCGGGGCGGCGAGTCCGGTCACCAGATTCCCCACGGAGGGCTTTACCGCTGGATATCGTGCCCCAACTACCTCGGTGAAATCGTCATCTGGTTGGGCTGGGCGGTGGCAACCTGGTCGCTGCCTGGCCTGGCTTTCGCTGTCTGGACAGCGGCTAATCTGGTGCCCCGCGCCCGCTCACATCACGCCTGGTACCGGCAGCGCTTCCCCGGTTATCCGCCCCAGCGCCGGGCTCTCCTGCCCGTGATATGGTAGGGAGTGGCAGGAAGTTTCTAACCTTCGTTTTCCCACCACCCCTCCCCCTGTTTTTAGCGGCACTCTTTTGTCCCACCCAAACCCACCCAAAAGAGGCTATGCCTCTCTTAAGACTCTCCTTACTCCCCACCTATTTAAGGGGGATTTACCTTAATAGGGCGGGCCGGGTGGGAAATCAAACGTTGGGGGAGCGGAGTGGGGAAGATATAAAACGGGTGGGAAACTAAACGTTGGGGGGAGGGGAGAAGAATAGAGTTTCTTTAAAATGCTATAAAAAAGTGATTGAGGGTAGTGTTATTTAGCTGGAATTTGCTCTATAATGGACTCCATGAAACTGGTCTCCATTGTGGGCATGACCGGCGCCGGCAAATCAGAAGTATCCCGCATCTTTAAGAAGAACGGCTTTACCAAGATAAGATTCGGCGACATCACCGATGAGGAGATAAAAAAGAGGAAATTAAAACCGGGTGAGGAAAGCGAGCGCCTGGTCAGGGAAGATTTAAGGCGGGAGCAGGGGCTAGCCGCCTATGCCAAACTCAACCAGCCCCGCATTGAGCAGGCGCTCAAAAAGTCCGATGTGGTCATTGACGGGCTCTATTCCTGGGAGGAATATATATATCTAAAGTCGCGCTACGGCGAAGACCTCTACCTGGTGGCGGTCTGGTCATCGCCCCGGACCCGGTACCAAAGGCTGGCGGGGAGGTCAAAACGGCGCTTAACAATGGAAGAGGCTATGGGCCGGGATAGGGCGGAGATAGAGAATACGCAAAAGGGCGGCCCCATCGCCATGGCCGATTTCACCATAGTCAACGAGTCCTCAGTGGAGAATTTGCGAAAAGAAGCGGAAAGGATTATCGCCGCCTTAAGATGAAAAAAGTGACCCGCCCCGATATTGATGAGTATTTCTTGAAGATAGCCTCGGTGGTTGCCGAGCGCTCCACCTGCCGCCGTCACCACATAGGGGCGGTGGCGGTCAAGGACAAGCACATACTGGCCACCGGCTATAACGGCGCCGCCGCCGGCTTGAGGGACTGCCTCGAGCTGGGTTGCCTAAGGGACGAGATGAATATACCATCGGGGGAGAGGCATGAAATATGCCGGGGCATCCACGCCGAGCAGAATGTCATCGTCCAGGCCAGCCTCCACGGCGTCAGCCTCGAGGGGAGCACCATCTACTGCACCCACACGCCCTGCGTGCTCTGCGCCAAGATGCTGGTCAACGCCAAGATAGCGCGCTTTGTCAGCTTTGGCCAGTATAACGACGAATCGTTTAAAGAGCTCTTCCTGGAAGCGGGTATAAAGTTCGATACCAGGGAAAGGCCGCCGTCCCAGATAAACTCCCTGGACTAGCCCTTTCCCACTTGACATCTTTTGTGGTAAGATAACAGACGGCATATTAAAAGGACTATAGAATGAGCGAGCCTATCGTCATTGAAAACCTGACCAAGTATTATAACAAGTTCCTGGCCCTGGACAATCTTTCTTTAAAGATACCCAAGAACGAGAACGTCGGGCTCTTAGGGCCCAACGGCGCCGGCAAGAGCACGACCTTAAAGATACTTTGCGGTCTTCTCCGCGCTTCATCGGGCACGGCTTATATCGACGGCGTCAGCGTGGCCGATAAGCCGGAACAGGCCCTTTCCCGGATCGGCGCTATCGTGGAGACGCCCGAGTTCTATTCGTTTCTGACCCCTGAGGAGAACCTGGGCTATCTGGGCAGGCTCCGGGGGATGCGGGGCGATGAGTTAAAGAGCCGCATAAAAGAGGTAATCAAGCTGGTCGGCCTCCAGGACTGGAACAAAGTCAAGGTAGAAAAGTTCTCAAGGGGGATGAAACAGCGCCTGGCCCTGGCGCAGACCTTATTGCACGACCCGCCAGTTTTAATACTGGACGAGCCGGCCCTGGGGCTCGACCCCAGAGGGGTGGTCGAATTCCGGCAGATAATCGAGGGGGCGGGCAAAAATAAGACGGTCTTCTTCGCCTCGCACCAGCTGGTGGAGGTCCACCAGATATGCACCCAGGTAGCCATCATCGACCACGGGCGCCTGCTTGCCTACGACAGCATCGCCGCCCTGGAGAAAAAATACCAGTCATTAGAGCTCGCCTACCTTAAGTTGACGGAGACGCCAATTGAGTAAATTTGAACAGCTGAGAATAGTTGCCGGCTACGAGTTCCTAAAACACTTCCGCCGGGCGCGGCTGTACATCATTTTAGGTCTCACCCTTATTGCCGAAATGGCCGTCCTCATCCTGGTGCCGGTGCTGGGTGACGGCTTCCCGGATAACGTGATGGTGATGGCCGCCCTGCTCTCGGTTGGGCCGAGCCTGGCCACGATTGGAGCAATCTTCTTCGCCGGGGACTCCATAGCCGGGGAGTTCGAGAGCAAGACCGGTTTTATCCTCTTCACCAACCCCGTCGGGCGGACGACACTGGTCATAGGCAAGTACCTGGCCTGCTTTGCCGCCGTGGCCTTACTGGTCATTCTGGGCTACGTGATTGTCTCTATCTCCCTGCTGGTGATATACGGTAATGTCCCCATTGAGACGCTGTCGTCGTTCGGGCTGTGCCTCCTCTACACCGGCAGTGTCGTCTCGGTAACCTTCTTCTTTAGCTCGATATCAAAAGGGGCCATGGCGGCCACTGTCATCACGCTGGTCTTTATCATGGTCATTTCCGGCATTGTTGACGGCATCCTCACTATGACCAATCAGCCGCACTGGTTTCTGCTTTCCACCAACGGCGACACCATCGCCACCGTCTTCGGCGGCTACGAGCTGTTTATGGGAGGGTTCGGCGGCGCTGGTGACATGATGCCCTTTGAATTTGAGAGCCCGAGCATCGGCCTTTCCGTTCTTTCAATGGTAATCTACATGGTGGTGGGCTTCGTTGCCAGCATCTGGATAACCAGAAGGAGACAGCTGGCTTAGAGCCCTGTGGGAAGTTAGCTAAAATGTCAGCGCTGCGCACCAAGGTAATCGTTAATCCGGTGGCTGGAGCCCACTCCACACGCCGCAAGTGGCGCCTCATCAGTAAGCTGTTAAGCCGCGTCGGTCTCTCCTTTGACTTTGAGTATACCGAGGGCGTGGGGCATGCCATGGAACTGGCCCGGCTGGCGGCCAGCGACGGCTACCGCTGTCTGGTGGCGGTGGGCGGGGACGGCACGGTGAACGAGGTCGCCAACGGCATCCTTCATTCCACCAATGCCGCCACCACGGCGCTGGGGGTAGTCAGCACCGGCACCGGCAGTGATTTTGCCCGCTCGGCCGGCATTTCCCGCGACTATGCCACCGCCTGCTCCGCTCTGACCGGTTCCAAGAGGTTAACCATCGATGTCGGCGTGGTTGAGTATCAAAGAGGCGGGCAGACCCTGGAGCGCTTCTTCGTCAATGCCGCCGGCACCGGCTTCGACGCCGCCGTGGTCAAGGAGACCGAACGCCTGCCCAAGTTCTTCGGCGGCACCGTCCCCTACGTGGCCGGGCTTCTAAGGACGCTGTTCGTCTATAAGAACAAACCGGTCGTGGTCAGGACCGGGGACGAGGTGGAAAGCGGGCGGGTGTTGAACGTGGTGGTGGCTAACGGGGGCTACCTGGGCGGTGGGATGCATATAGTGCCCCAGGCCGAGCTCGGCGATAGCCTGCTTGATGTGGCTATTATCGGCGATATGGGTAAGCTGGAACTGCTCAAGGAGTTGCCCAAGGTATATAAGGGGACCCACGTTAATCACCCTAAGTTCAAGATGAAGAAGGCGGCTAATATCACCATTGAGTCTCCGGAGCCGATGCTGGTCTATGCCGATGGCGAACTGCTGGGTGAGCTCCCTGCTTCTTTCCGGGTGATGCCGGCGGCTTTGAATATCGTGGTCTGAGTAATCTTTTCCCCCCAAGTTTTCTTCCCATACCCTCCCACCCTCAAAGGCTTCGCCTCTGAAACTTTCTTTCCCATCCCCTCTGGGGGCCTCTCCTTTTCCCCCCACCAAGAGCGAAGGGTTGCCGCCAGCCTCATAGGGTGGGTTAGGGTGGGTAGCTAAACACCCTCCAAAACTCTTCTTTCCCCTCCCCCTTTGGAAAAGGGGGATTAAAGGGGGATTTACCCTTTGGGCGGGTGGGTGGGAAAATAAACCTGAATTCGTGCTATAATTTTGCCATGAAGGTCTCAGAGCTGGGCGAATTCGGGCTCATCGACCTCCTGGCTCAAATGGCCGGCGGGGGCGACGAGCGCTTGCTCATCGGCATCGGCGACGATGCCGCCGCCTGGCAGGGTGATGTCTCGATACAACTGGCCAGCGTTGACTCCTTTATTGAAGGCGTCCACTTTCCCCCCGGTATCGCCCCCTGGCAGGAACTGGGCGGCAAGGCGCTGGCGGTAAACTTGAGCGATATTGCCGCCATGGGCGGCATCCCCCGCTACGCCCTGGTGTCGTTAGCCCTGCCCGATAGTACCGAGGTAGAAGACGTCACCGCCCTCTACAAAGGTATGCTGGGCCTGGCCAAGCAATACGGAGTGACCAT
>DAOUMQ010000190.1:0-3175 GCA_034410425.1 Dehalococcoidales bacterium
ATAATGGGTAAGTTATTGGGGGGTAAATAGGGTCTGGCGACCCACCCTCCCGCCCTAAAGGGGAGTACCCTTTTACATCATCCCCTTTTAAGGGGAGTTTTAGAGGAAAACCTCTATGGGGTGGGCTGGGTGGGCAGTAGAACGAAGGTAATAAGGTTTAGAAGATGGCTCTAATTGTTCAGAAATACGGCGGCACATCGGTGGCTGACGCCGATAAGATAAAAAACGTGGCCAAGCGCATCGCCGCCACCAGGGCCAAGGGTAAAGAGGTGGTGGTTGTCGTCTCGGCGATGGGGCATACCACCGATGAGCTGATTAAGCTGGCTTACTCGGTGGCGGAAAAGCCCAGCGACCGGGAGCTTGACCTTTTGCTTTCCACCGGCGAGGTCGTCACCAGCACCCTGCTGGCCATGGCCCTGGAGGAAATGGGCTCTGAGGCCATCAGCCTCTCCGGCGCCCAGGCGGGGATAAGGACCGATGCCGCTTACAGCCAGGCCCGCATTCAGAGGGTTGACCCGGAGAGGGTGGTCGCCGAGCTGGACAAGGGCAATATCGTCATCGTTGCCGGCTTCCAGGGGGTTACCGATGAGATGGACATAACCACCCTGGGGCGGGGCGGCTCCGATACCACCGCCGTGGCCCTGGCAGCCAGCCTGGGGGCGGAAGCCTGCCAGATATATACCGATGTCGAGGGGGTCTTTACCGCCGACCCCCGCCTTGTCCCCGAGGCCAGAAAGCTGAACGAAATCGGCTACGAAGAAATGCTGGAGCTGGCGACCTACGGGGCTAAGGTGGTTCACCCGCGGGCGGTTGAGCTGGGGGAGCTATTCAAAATCCCTATCCTGGTAGCCTCCAGCTTCAGCGACAGTCCGGGGACATTAATTCATGGAGGGGCAGCTATGGAAGTGCGAAATAAAGTGAGGGGCATAGCCCATGACCTTGACGTGGCCAAGATAACGGTGGTCGGCGTGCCCGACCGGCCGGGCATCGCCGCGGCTATCTTTGAGCCCTTAGCCAAGGCCAATATCAGTATCGATACCATCGTTCAGAACGCCAGCATCGATAACATCACCGATTTGACCTTTACCGTGGCTAAAAGCCAGCTGGATAAGGCCATGGCCGTGGTCAAGCCCATCGCTAAGGAAATCGGCGCCAGGGAGTGTCTTAGCGCCGCCGGGCTGGGTAAGGTCAGCATCATCGGCACCGGCATGCAGAATACCCCCGGCTTCGCCGCCAGGATGTTCAGCGCCCTCAGCGAGCAGAAGATTAACATCCAGCTCATCGCCACCTCGGAGATAAGGATAACCTGTATTATTGATGATGCTAAGGTCGCCGACGCCGTTAAAGCCCTACACCGCGCCTTTGAATTGGAAATAGAAGAATAAATTTGCCGAAAGGCGATAAAAAAGTATCTTCTCACGCCTGAATCTGCTTGTTAAAGCTGCTCTGGCTGGAGTAAAATATATAGTTTAGGTCAGAGGTGGCCGGATGGCATATCAGGAAGAGGAACAGGTAAGGCTAAGGCGGCAGCGCAGCAAGCAGGCTATAACCCTGGCCATGCAGGGGCGGTGGCGGGAGGCGGTGGCGGCTAACCAGGAGATAATCGCCAACTTTCCCACCGATTTTGATGCCTATAATCGTCTGGGAAGGGCCTATATTGAGCTGGGCGAGTACCCGCTGGCTAAAGAGGCCTACGAGCGGGCTATAGAGCTCGACCCCTATAATATCATCGCCCAGAAGAACCTTAACCGCCTTTCCTATTTAGGGGAGGCCGCCGCCGGCCTGGAAGACGATTCCGTGCACGTCGAGCCCCAGCATTTCATTGAAGAGACCGGTAAGACGGGCGTGGTCGACCTCCACCGTCTGGCGCCGCGCCAGATACTGGCCAAGATGGTGGCCGGTGACCGGGTCTACCTGAAGGTAGATGGCTCCGGTCTGAGCGTGGAGAACGGCCGCGGGGAGTACCTGGGGCAGGTGGAGCCCAAGCACAGCCAGCGGCTGGTCAAGCTGATGGCGGGGGGCAACCGCTACAGCGCGGCAATTGTCAGCTCCGCCGAGGACAGGGTAACGGTCATCATCCGGGAGATATACCAGGCTCCCTCTCAGGCAGGACAGCTTTCCTTCCCGCCCAAGGGGGCGGAGGGCCTCCGCCCTTACCTGAGTGATAAGATGCTCCGGCGCGAGCTGGAGTATATGGAAGCCCTGGCCGACGAGTCCTCTGATACTAATGATAAGAGCCTTGATACTTAGGGAGCAGGAGGTTTAAACCAAGCATGGTTTTAGGCAAGACCAGGCCGGTAAATATAGAAGATGAGATGAGCAGCTCTTACCTCGATTACGCCATGAGCGTCATCGTTTCCCGCGCCCTGCCCGATGTCCGCGACGGCTTAAAGCCGGTACAGCGGCGCATTCTCTATGCCATCGACGGGCTGGGGCTATCGCCCACCAGCCCTCACCGCAAGAGCGCCCGTATCGACGGCGAGGTCCTGGGTAAGTACCACCCTCACGGCGACGCCCCGGTCTATGAAGCCATGGTGCGCATGGCCCAGGACTTCTCCATGCGCTACGTGCTGGTCGACGGTCAGGGTAACTTCGGCAGTGTCGATAACGACCCGCCGGCGGCGATGCGCTATACCGAGGCGCGCCTGGCGGCCATCTCCGAGCAGATGCTGGTCGATATCGACAAAGAGACCGTCGACTTCATGGCCAACTTTGATGACAGCCTCAAGGAGCCGACGGTCCTGCCCACCAAACTACCCAACCTGCTGGTCAACGGCAGCGCCGGCATCGCCGTGGGCATGGCTACCAGCATCCCCCCTCATAACCTGACCGAGGTCTGCGACGCCATCTCCTACCTCATCGATAACCCCGAAGCCACCGTCGACGAGCTTACCCGCTTCGTCAAGGGGCCCGATTTCCCCACCGCCGGCATTATCCTGGGCGGTGACGAAATCAAAAATGCCTACGCCACCGGCCACGGCCGGGTGGTGGTCAGGGCCAAGGCCCTGCTCGGTGACGCCGCCGGGGCGGGGCGGCGGCAGATAGTGGTTACCGAGCTTCCCTATCAGACCAACAAGGCGGCCCTGGTGGAGAGGATAGCCGAGCTGGTCAAGAACAAGAAAATCGATGGCATCAGCGGTCTGCGCGATGAGTCCGACCGCCAGGGGATGCGCAT
>DAOUMQ010000191.1:0-2268 GCA_034410425.1 Dehalococcoidales bacterium
GGCCATTCCCACTACTCCCAGAACGAAGTAAAGAAAGGGATTCTTTTCTTTAACCCCGGCCAGGCTAAAAATTCTTTCGGCATTCTAACCATAGGCAAGCAGATTAGCGGCCAGATAATAAAACTATGAAATACGAGATAACGGGGGCAGGATAATGGCCTATCGAGGCTCAAATACCACTATAGTCTGGGTGCTAATAGCCGTAAACCTGGTGCTCTTTATTGCCACTACTATACAAAGAGCCGCTGCTGTAGAGCCGAGCCTTATCTACAATCTGGGGTTATGGCAATATAATTTCTGGGAAAGGCCCTGGACGCTGGTCACCTCCATGTTCCTTCACGTCGGCGTCTGGCATATTTTAGCCAACATGGTAACCCTCTACTTCTTCGGCAGCTACCTGGCCAGACTGCTGGGGCTGGCAAGGCTGCTCTTCATCTACTTCGCCGGCGGCATATTGGGAGGTATCATCTATCTCCTCCTGCCGCCATCGCCGACAACCATAGCCATCGGCGCCTCGGGGGCTGTTTTCGCACTGGGAGGAACGCTCACCATGATGAGGCCCAGGTTGAGGGTGTTCGTTTTCCCCATACCGGCCCCGCTTCCCCTCTGGGCAGCGGTTATCGGCGGTTTCATCATAATCTCTATTGTTCCCAACGTAGCCTGGCAGGCCCACCTCGGCGGGCTGGTCTTTGGCCTGGTCGCCGGCTACTTCTTCCGAAGAAGAGAACGCTACTACTACCCTTGACGAAAAACCAAAGATGGTCTATCCTAATGCCCAGATAGGCTAGGGTAGCGGAATATTGGAACTATCTTATCTATCACTATCAATGTTGGCTGCTTTCGGGCTGGGCGCCTGCCCCTTCTCGGTGTGGATCGGGCGCTGGTTCTTAGGCAAGGACATAAGGAACTATGGAGATGGCAACCCCGGGGCAGCCAATGTTTTCCGCGCCGGAGGCCGCAAGCTGGGTTTCCTGGCGTTGATTTTAGATATAGCCAAGGGGTTCCCCTTCGTCTTCCTGGCGCACGCCTTTTTTGAGCTCCCCGATGCCGCTGTTCTGGCCGTAGCTATGAGCGCCATACTGGGCCACGCTTTCTCCCCACTGCTTCAGCTAAGAGGGGGCAAGGCGGTAGCCGTTACCTTCGGTGCCATCTTAGCCCTGCCCCAGCACGAGATACTGGTTGCCTTTGCCGCCCTTACTCTGCTCGGTTTCCTTTTTATAGAGGTCAATGCCTGGGCGGTGATATTCGGCGCTTTTGGCTCGCTGGCTTTTATAGTGGTCACCAGGGGAGTCTCCTGGGAGGCGCTCTTCCTGCTGGGCGTACTGGTACTGCTGGTGGCCAAGCACTTTGAAGAGCTAAAGACAGCCCCCCGGGTTAAGGTAAAAATCCGCGCCTGGCTGCAATCAAGGGGACGGGAACCCTAAGACGAGGTTTCTCAAGAGTCCCTGGTGGGATTCGAACCCACGGCCCGCTGCTTAGAAGGCAGCACAGTTTTCGCTTTACATAAAGTTTGAGGCTAACTCAACCCTGAAACCTAGAGCAAAACCCTATATTGGCTCTAAGGAGATTAGAATGACTACAGGAAGCAACCAGGACATTAAGGCAGTGATAAAATCGCTAAAGGCAAACCGCTTTGGCACCGTGGAGTTTGTCGAGGATGCGGATACTGCAGTAAGAATAGTACTTGATATGATACCGCCTCAGGCCAAGGTCGGAATGGGTGGCTCAATGACAATCAGGCAAACCGGGCTTAGAGATGAGCTAATCAAACGCGGGAATATTCAAATGTTTCGACCCGGGCAGGCATCGTTTGAAGAATTTCTACGTTTGCCGAGTGATATATTTTTGACCAGCAGTAATGCGGTTACGCTGGATGGGAAGCTGGTAAACATTGATGCAACCGGCAATCGGGTAGCCCAAATGGTCTTCGGACCGCAGAGGGTCATAATGGTCATCGGGCAGAACAAGATTGTGTCTGATGTTGATGAGGCAATTAAACGGGTAAAGTATGTTATTGCCCCGTATCATGGTATGACTATGGGGATAAAAGCACCATGTGCCATTGACGGGCGGTGTACTGATTGTAAATCACCGGGGCGGATATGCAATATCACCACTATAATTGAGAAAAAACCCAGGATGACGGAATATGCCATAGTCCTTGTTGATCAAGACCTGGGTCTAGGTTGGGACCCAGATTGGCCTGCAGAGCGAAGGGAACGGATAGCTTCGGCCTACCGGGCCGCATGGGAAAAAGAACGGGCTGCT
>DAOUMQ010000192.1:0-2990 GCA_034410425.1 Dehalococcoidales bacterium
TCACGGCCGGGATATCAAGCTAAACTGGGTCCCCTCGGAATCACTGGAAAACGGCGGAAACTTTTCAATATTGCGCTCAGCCCAGGGCATTGTCGTCCCTGGCGGCTTCGGCGTTAGGGGCATTGAGGGCATGGTCACGGCGGCCACCTACGCCCGCGGGAATAAGATTCCCTACCTCGGGCTCTGCCTGGGGCTGCAGGTGATGGTAATCGAGTTCGCCCGCTATGTTCTGGGCTCGGACGAGCCCAACTCCACCGAGTTCGACGCCAAGACCCGCTATCCGGTCATCGACCTCCTCCCCGACCAGAAGGACAAGAAGACCAAGGGGGGCACTATGCGCCTGGGCAACTACCCCTGCCAATTGGTCGGCGGCAGCCGCGCCGCCCGGGCCTACGGTAAGGATCTTATATATGAGCGCCACCGCCACCGCTACGAACTTAATAATGAATACCGCGCCCAGCTGGAGAAGGGGGGAATGGTCTTCAGCGGTCTCTCCCCCGACGGGCGGCTGGTTGAGCTCTGCGAGCTGGTCGACCACCCCTGGATGGTGAGCTGTCAGTTCCACCCTGAGTTCGGCTCCCGCCCCGGTCGTCCCCACCCCCTCTTCCGCGAATTCATCGGCGTGGCTAAAGATATCTTAAGAGAAGGGGCGCAGACATCACTGCCCCTTTCTTCACAATCTTAAAAGAGGTTTAAAAATGGAAATCTACCTGGATACAGCCAACATCGAGCATATAAGGCAGGCGGCCAAGATGGGCATCGTCAGCGGGGTGACCACCAACCCCAGCCTGGTCTCCAAAGAGGGCAAGGCCGACTACGAGGCGGTGGTCAAGGAAATCTGCTCTATCATCCCCGGGCCTATCTCGGCCGAGGTGGTGGTCGAAGGCGCCCAAGCCATGACCGAGCAGGCGCGAAAAATCGCCTCCTGGGCGCCCAATATCGTCATTAAAATCCCGGCTACCGCCGAGGGGCTGGAGGTAACCTCGGCCTTGGCCAAGGAGAAGATAAAGGTAAACTTTACCCTCTGCTTTTCGTTGAACCAGGCAATGCTGGCCGCCCGCGCCGGCGCTGCTTATGTCAGCCCCTTCGTCGGCAGGCTGGACGACATCGGCCACGACGGCATGGCGCTGGTCAAGGACATCGTCGATGTCTTCCGCTATTACCAGCTACCCACCAAGGTTATTGCCGCCAGCATCCGCCACCCCCAGCACTGCGTGGCCGCGGCCAAGGCGGGGGCTCACATCGCCACCGTTCCCTACGAGGTCTTAATGCAGATGATTAAACACCCCCTCACTGATGTCGGCGTCGCCCGTTTCTTAAGCGACTGGCAGCGCCTCTCCAAGAAATAAGGCGGGTGGCTTAAAATACCATAGAAGGTGAGGCTACAATATTATGAACATTAGCGATTTAGAAGACAAAAACCGAGAAGAGCTGCTTGAGATGGCCAAGGAGATGGGCCTCTCCAGCTATACCAATCTCAAGAAGCAGGACCTGGTCAAGCGCCTGCTTCAGGCCAACGCCGAACAGCAGGGCTATAACTTTGCCGGCGGCATACTCGAGATTATCGGCGAGGGCTACGGTTTCTTAAGGCAGAACAGCCTGCTGCCCAGCTCGGCCGACGTCTATGTTTCCCAGTCTCAAATCCGCCGCTTCGGCCTGCGCACTGGCGACGTGGTCGCTGGCCAGGTGAGGGCGCCCAAGAACGGCGAGAAATACTACGGGCTGGTGAGGGTGGAGACCATCAACGATATGAACCCCGATGCAATCAAGAAGCGCTCCCCCTTCGGCTCGCTAACCCCTACCTTCCCCGATAAACTAATCGACCTGGAGACCAAGCCCGAGGAGCTTTCCACCCGACTGCTTAATCTGATTGCCCCCATCGGGCGGGGGCAAAGGGGCCTGATTGTCTCGCCGCCCAAAGCCGGTAAGACGATACTGCTTAAATCCATCGCCAACGCCATCACCGCCAACTATAACGATATCTCCCTTATGATCTGCCTCATCGGCGAGCGCCCCGAGGAGGTTACCGATATGAAGCGCTCGACCAAGGGGGAGGTGATATCGGCCACCTTTGACGAGCCGGTGGAGAACCATACCCGCGTCGCCGAGCTGGCGCTGGAGAGGGCCAAGCGAATGGTGGAAAGCGGCAAGGACGTGGTCATCCTGCTGGACGGCATTACCCGCCTCACCCGCTCCTACAACCTGGCTATGCCCCCCAGCGGGCGCACCCTATCCGGCGGCGTTGACCCGGCCGCCCTCTATCCCCCCAAGCACTTCTTCGGCGCCGCCCGCAATACGCTGGAAGGGGGCAGCCTGACCATCATCGCTACCTGCCTGATTGATACCGGCAGCCGCATGGACGAGCTTATCTACGAGGAGTTCAAGGGCACGGGCAACATGGAGCTCCACCTTGACCGCCGTCTGGCGGAAAGGCGAGTCTTCCCGGCCATGGATATCCCGCGTAGCGGCACCAGGCGCGAGGAGCTACTTTTGGACGAGGAGACGATAAAGCAGGTGTGGCTACTGCGGCGCATGGTCTCCATGATTGCCTCCGACGCCACCAACTTCACCGAGACCACGGAGAGGGTGCTCGACCGCATGCGTAAGACCAAGACCAACGCCGAGTTCCTGTCCAACCTGACCAAAGAGACCTAAGGCTTGTTTTTCAACCTCATCCCCTTTGTCCCCCTCTCCTTGTCAAGGAGAGGGAGAGGATTTTTTTAACCCCGAATTCGCCCCCTCCCCCCTTTCACAAAGTGGTATAATTAATAGTGCCAACTTGTGGGGTTGGGAAAGAGGTGGCCGCCATGAGATTCTACTAAGCTTTCCACAGGGAATCCGCAACAAAAAATGGAGGTAAGACGATGTCGTCTTTTCTGAAATGGCCATGGTCTCAGCATATATGGGTTAAAATACTCATAGTAATTCTTTTTGTTCTAGTTATTGTAGCCCTTGTCATACCAGGACCAGCCGGACCACCAGGACCGCAA
>DAOUMQ010000193.1:0-8066 GCA_034410425.1 Dehalococcoidales bacterium
GAACCGGGAGCGGGCTGAAGAAGGGCTGCCCCTCTTCGCCAACCCCCGCAACGCCGCCGCCGGCTCGGTGCGCCAGCTTGACCCGCGCATCACCGCCAGGCGCCCGCTGGGTATCTATATATACATGCTGGGCTATGCCGAGGGTAAAACCACTCCACCCACCCACTGGGAGACCATGGAGTATCTTAAAAGCCTCGGCTTCAAGATAAACCCCAACAACGAGCTGCTGGCCAGCCTGGAAGAGGTCGAGGGCTTCTACTCAAAGTGGGTGGAGAGGAGAGAAAGCCTCCGCTATGAAGCCGACGGCATCGTGGTCAAGATAAACCAGATTGCCTTACAGGAGCGTCTGGGCGACGTCGGCCGTGAGCCGAGGTGGGCTATCGCCTACAAGTTCCCCGCCATCCAGGGCAATACCATTCTGGAAGAAATCAGGGTCAGCGTGGGCAGGACCGGCACCCTGAACCCCTACGCCATCTTGAAACCGATATCGGTGGGCGGGGTAACCATCCGCCGAGCGGCGCTACACAATGAAGACGACATCAGGCGCAAGGACATCCGCGAGGGCGATACCGTCATCATCCAGCGCGCCGGCGAGGTAATCCCCGAGGTGGTGGGGCCGGTCTTGAGCAAGCGCAGCGGAAAGGAAAAGGAGTTCAGCCTCCTGGAAAAGCTCTACGACAAGGCTAAAAAGCGCCCGGCCTGCCCCGAATGCGGCGCCGAGGTCTTCCAGCCCGAGGGCGAGGTCATGTACTACTGCTCCAATGCCGCCTGCCCCGCCCAGGCACAACAGCGCATTGAGCACTTTGCCTCAAGGGGGGCGATGGACATCAGGGGTATCGGCGAATCGCAAAGCGCCACACTATTTAATAAGGGGCTGGTCAAAAATGCCGCCGATTTATACAAGTTGAAGGATAAAAGAGAAGAGCTCTTGAAGCTGGAAAATACCGGGGAGAAGAGCGTAGACAACCTGCTCAAAGCGATAAGCAACAGCAAAGACAGGCCGCTCTCCAGGGTTATTTATGCTCTGGGCATACGCCACATCGGCAGCGAGACCGCCGAGATTCTAGCCAAACGCTTCGGCAGTATGGAGGCATTGTCTAAAGCATCCAAGGACGAGCTGACCAAAATCGAAGCCATCGGCCCCAAGATTGCCGATAGCATCCTCGCCTTCTTTAGGCAGGAGGAAAACAGAGAGATTATCAATAGTCTAAAGAAGGCAGGGGTCAGGCTTAAAGAAGAAAAAGCTAAAGAAGAAACATTGCCCCTATCCGGCATTGAATTCGTCATCACCGGCAGGCTGGAAGCCTTCTCCCGGGAGGAGGCAGAGTCCCGGATAAAAGCACTGGGCGGCACCGCCAAGGACAACGTCACCAGCAAGACCAGCTACCTGGTGGTCGGCGCCGAGCCAGGGGGCACCAAAATTGCTAAAGCCAACGAGCTGGGCACGCCACAAATCAATGAAAAGAAGCTGCTCAGCCTCCTGGAGGGCAAGGCCCAATGAAGCTAATCGTCGGCTTAGGTAATCCGGGGCGGGGCTATGCCAAAAACCGCCATAACATCGGCTTTATTGCCTTGAACCACTTTGCTCGTACTCACAGTATAAAATTCGACCGGAAGAAAGGCCTGGCCCGCATTGGCACGGGCAAAGTTGCCGGTAACGAGGTGGTGCTGGCCAGACCTCAGACCTACATGAACGCAAGCGGCCAGTCGGTAAAGCGGCTGGTGGCAAAGTTCAACATTGACCTCAACGACCTGCTGGTCATCCACGATGACCTCGACCTGCCCCTGGCCAAAATCCGCCTGGGTGCGGGCAGTAGCTCCGGTGGGCACAAGGGCATCAACTCTATTATCCAGGAGCTGGGCAGTCAGGACTTTATCCGTATCCGGGTAGGCATCGGCCGGCCGACCAAATCCCCTCTTAGCGAGGACGATATTATTGCCTATGTGCTAAGCGATTTTACACGTGAGGAAAAGCGAGCCATCGATAAGATTGTGCCCCGTGTCAGCGAAGCCATTCTCTGCCTGCTCACCGAGGGGCTGGCGGCGGCTATGAATAAATATAACTAGATTTTATTTAACCCCACCCCCCGTTTGGTATCTTTTCCCACCCACCACCCTATAGAGGCTTTGCCTCTAAAGACCCCTTTCCCCCTCCCCACTAAGGTTGAGTTTCCCACCCTAACCCTCCCTCTGGGGCAGTGCAGAAAGCCTCTGTGGGCGGGTGGGTATGGGAAGCAAAACGATTTCTCAGAACGGGGCGGCGTAACAGAGTTCTAGAGGTGAAACCTCTTAGGGCGGGCTGGGCGGGAAGAAAGCCAAAAGGGATGGTGA
The DNA here is from genome assembly GCA_034410425.1 of Dehalococcoidales bacterium. Lineage (GTDB taxonomy): Bacteria > Chloroflexota > Dehalococcoidia > Dehalococcoidales > BS750m-G39 > DUEC01. The sequence goes on from DAOUMQ010000193.1 coordinate 2,332, forward strand.
AAGAAAGACTCCCTCCCTTTACCTCATTCAAGCTCAGGTGCTATAATCGCTATACTTATGTGGAAGGTTGAGAGTAATGAGTTGGCTTAAAAAATATGGGATTGCGCTAGCCTTGTGGGGGGTATTCTTTTTCATAATACTTCCAGTAGTATTTTCTAATTTTGCTAGTGAGCATATTGAGGCTTTTGTGGGGATTATTGTTGCTTGGCTGTGTCTAACTGTGTTTGTTAGCGGTTGGGTTTTGTGGATGAAGGGACGAAGCCTTTTATACCTTCTTTGGTTTTTGGTGCCTGGCATTGGTTTCTTGGTCGGTCCAATTATTATAGTACGCCTTGAGGATAGGGGAAGACATGGGCTTAGATAAACAACCAATCATCGCCGTTATCGGCGGCAGCCAGTGCACTAAAAAAGAAGCCAAACTGGCCGAAGAAGTGGGACGCCAGCTAGCCAAGCAGGGGGTTACCCTGGTCTGCGGCGGGCTGGGGGGAATCATGGAGGCGGCTTGCCGGGGCGCTAGCTCAGAAGGCGGGACCACGGTGGGCGTCCTCCCCGGGGACAACAGCCACTCAGCCAACCCCTACGTGCAGATTCCCATCGTTACCAACATGGGCTACGCCAGAAACGTGGCCGTGGTCAAATCGGCCCAGGCGGTCATCGCCATCGGCGGCAGCTACGGCACCCTCTCCGAGATAAGCCATGCCCTGCAGAGCGGCATCCCCGTTATCGGCTTGAACACCTGGTCGCTATCGCGGAACAACAAGCAAGACAAGTCCATCATTCCGGCGCAGAACGCCACCGAGGCGGTGGACAAAGCCCTTGATTTAGCTATCCCATAAAAGTAAAAGGAATAAAGTGTCAACTATCGCCAGAGTAACCGCCAGGGAAATCCTGGACTCCAGGGGCAACCCCACGCTGGAGGTCGAGGTGGAGCTGGCTGACGGCACCAGGGGAAAAGCGGCTGTGCCCTCCGGGGCCAGCACCGGCAAGCACGAGGCGGTGGAGCTCCGCGACGGCGACAAGTCCCGCTACAACGGCAAGGGCGTCCTCAAAGCAGTAGCCAACGTCAATAAGGATATCGCCTCGGCCCTGAAAGGGATGCCGGCCGAAGAGCAGAAAGCCGTCGACCAAAAATTAATAGAGCTCGACGGCACACCCAACAAATCGCGACTGGGGGCTAACGCCACGGTGGGGGTATCTCTAGCCGTGGCCCACGCCGCCGCTAACTCACTTGATATGCCACTATACCGCTACCTTGGCAAAAACCCCTATACCCTTCCCGTTCCCATGTTCAATATCTTAAACGGCGGCAAGCACGCCGCCGATTCTACCGACTTTCAGGAGTTCATGGTGGTGCCGGCCGGAGCCAAGAGCTTTAGCCAGGCCCTGCAGATGGGCACCGAGGTCTACCACTCACTGAAAAAAGTACTTAAAGGCAAAGGCTTAAACACCAATGTCGGCGACGAGGGGGGCTTCGCCCCCTCCCTGCCCTCAAATAAGCAGGCGGTAGAGCTCATCCTGGCCGCCATAGAAAAGGCCGGCTATAGGCCGGGCCAGGACTGCTTCATAGCCCTGGACCCCGCCGCCAGCGAGTTTTATAAGGACGGCAAATACGTATTGACTAAAGAAGGCGCATCTCTAGATAGCAAAGGAATGGTCGATTATTATGTCAAATTGGTAGCCGCCTACCCTATTATCAGCATTGAGGACGGTATGGCCGAGGATGACTGGGAGGGCTGGCAAAAGCTGACCAAGAATTTGGGCAACAAAGTCCAGCTCGTCGGTGATGACCTCTATGTCACCAACGTTGAACGTTTAAGCCAGGGTATTGAGTTGAAAACGTCCAATTCAATACTCATCAAGCCCAACCAGGTCGGCACCCTCACCGAGACCATCGCCGCCATAAAGATGGCGCAGGAGGCGAGCTGGACGGCGGTGGTAAGCCACCGCTCCGGCGAGACCGAAGACACTACCATCGCCGACCTGGCGGTAGCCCTGAATACCGGCCTAATCAAAGCCGGCGCCCCCTGCCGCTCCGAGCGCACCGCCAAGTATAACCGCCTGCTCAAAATTGAAGGTGAGCTGGGGGTAAAAGCCCGATTCGCCGGCAGGCAGGCATTCCGCCATTTAAAGTAGTAGCCGATGAGCAAAATAGTATCAGCCACCATTCCAAAGCAGATCAGGAAATGGGTCTGCCACAAGCTCGAGTGCTTCGGCGAATATATTGCCGCCTATACCAAGGCGCTGGACGATAACCGCTGTTGCTACCTGGAGCTCTACGCCGGCTGCGGCAACTGCATCTGCAAGGGCACCGACTGCGTCATCGAGGACTCGTCGCTGAGGGCACTGGGCACGACTAAGAAATTCGATAAATACATACTCATCGTCAGGGACGCTCAGGACGCCAAAAACCTGACAAAGCTGACGGCGCCCTATGATACCGCCGACATAGAGATAATAAGCGGCAACTGCACCAGCGAAAAGGTCTTACAGCAAGTCTTCGACCTCATTCCCCGCTCGGCTTCCAGCTTTGCCCTCATCGACCCCCCGGGCTACCGGAGACTGCGCTGGTCGACAATCAAAAAACTGGCCGCCCACGGCCGGGACTGGAGGGGCCATAAAATAGAGCTTTTGATAATCTTCCCCCTGGAGATGGCATTACTGAGAAACCTGACCCGCCCCGAGTGCCAGGCCTCAATAACCAGGCTCTACGGAAACCGCCAGTGGGAGGAAATCAGCCAGAAAAGGCTGGAGGGCAAAATAGGCACCGAAGCAATGAGGCGCCAGCTGGTGAAGCTTTTCAAGAGCGGACTCAAAGGCCTGGGCTACAAGCATGTCGAGGACTTCAAGCCGGCTTCGCCTTCTAGGCAGCCCTTTTACCATATAATTCTAGCCAGCGACAGCAAGCTGGGGGCTAAGATGTTAAAAGCGACCTGGGGCAAGGAGAGATACCTCCCCTGCGAATTGTTGTACGACAGGCAAGACAAAGCCAGATGAAAAGAATCGGCATTACCACCACCGTCCCCATAGAGATTCTTCTTGCCGCCGGCTACCAGCCGGTTGACCTCAATAATGTCTTCATCACCGACCCCAACCCGGAGCGGCTGGTCAGTATCGCCGAGAGGGCCGGCTTCCCCTTGAACTGCTGTAGCTGGATTAAGGGAATCTACGGGGCATGCCTGGAGCATGAAATCGATACCGTCCTCTGCGTTACCACCGGCGATTGCTCCAACACCGTCATGCTCATGGAGGTCTTCCGGCTAAAGAAACTCAAGGTCATACCCTTCGCCTACCCCGACCAGCCCGATAGCCGGAAAATGCAGGATGCCCTGGAGGCGCTGGCCAAGACCCTGAACACCAGCCTGGAGGCGGCCAATGAGGTCAGGGATGAGCTAGAGCCCTGCCGCCGACTGGCGCTGAAGCTGGACGAGCTTACCTGGAAAGATGGGCTCGTCAGCGGCGGGGAGAACCACCTCTGGCTGGTAGCCGCCTCCGACTTCAACCAGGACTATCATCGATACCAAAAGGAGCTGGGAGAATTAACAGACCAGTGCCGCCAGCGCCCGCCCTATCCCCCCGACTGGCTGAGGATAGCTTATATCGGCGTGCCCTCGGTCTACGGCCAGGACCTCTATCAATACCTGGAGGATAATAGCGCCAGGGTAGTGTTCAATGAGATTCAGCGCCAGTTCGCCATGCCCCAGCCGGGAGACTCCCTGGCCGAGCAGTACTCCAACTATACCTACCCCTACTCTATATACGACCGGCTCAAAGACATTACCGCCGAGTTAAAGCGGCGCCGCGTTGACGGGGTCATCCACTACGTCCAGGCCTTCTGCCACCGCGGAATCGGCGACATCATCTTCAGGGAAGCCCTGAAACTACCCATTCTTACCCTGGAAGGCAACGACGACTTTTACTTGAGCCAGCACCTGAAAACCAGGGTCGAAGCCTTCATTGATATGCTCCAGCGCAGTCGGCGAATGGCCAAAATCGCTTGAAGGAGGTAAAAATGGCTACCAAAATCGGTATCAATGGCTTCGGGCGGGTGGGGCGGTTAACTTTAAGGGCGGTCAACCAGTACCATCAGGGAAAACTGGAGGTAGCCGCCGTCAACGACCTGACCGACACCAGAACCAACGCCCACCTGCTGAAATGGGACAGCACTTATGGCCGCTACCCTGGTGAGGTCAAAGCCACCGATGATTCAATTATGGTTGAAGGCAAAAAGGTCAAGGTGCTGGCCGAGCGCGACCCGGCCAAGATTCCCTGGAGGGAGTGGAGGGTTGACATCGTCATTGAATCGACCGGGCTATTTACCGACGCTGCCAGGGCGGCCGCCCACCTAGAAGGCGGCGCCAAGAAGGTGATTATCTCGGCTCCGGCCAAAAACGAGGATATAACCATCGTCCTCGGCGTTAACCAAGACAAATACCAGCCGGACAAGCATAAGATAATATCCAATGCCTCCTGCACCACCAACTGCGTCGCCCCCGTGGTCAAGGTACTGCACCGGAGCTTCGGCTTGAAGAAAGGGCTGATGACCACTATTCACGCCTATACCAACGACCAGCGGCTATTAGACACCTTTCACCGTGACCTGCGCCGGGCGCGAGCCGCCGCCATCAATATCGTCCCCACCACCACCGGCGCCGCCAGGGCGGTAACCCAGGTCATCCCCGAGCTCAAAGGCAGACTGCACGGCTTAGCCCTCAGGGTGCCCACCCCCATCGTCTCCCTGGTCGACCTCGTCGCCGAGCTGGAGAAAAACATCACCGCAGAAGAGGTCAATAAGGCCCTGGAGAAGGCGGCGGCCGGAGAGCTAAAGGGTATTATGGAATACTGCACCGAGGAGCTGGTGAGCCTGGACTTCAAGGGCAACCCGGCCAGTTCCATCGTTGATGCCCCTACTACCATGGTCATTGCCGATAACATAGTCAAGGTGCTAGCCTGGTACGACAACGAATGGGGCTATAGCTGCCGCCTGGCTGACCTCGCCAGCTACATCGCCGGCAGGGGGATATAGCCTAAGGTAGCCTATTACCATAAGCAGGGTTGACATTGTCAAATAACTATGCTTAAAATAATACAATATTTTTGAATAGAGGTGAGAAAATGAAACTGGTGGTTGTAGGTTTTGGACAATGCGGCGGCAGGCTCGCCGATGAATTTGCCCGATTAGGCGGAAGGGCACACAGTCAGCGCGGAATAGGGATAATTACCGGTGCCTTCGCGGTAAACACGGATGCCGCTGATTTGAGCGGACTACGAACCATAAGAGCCGATTACCAGCACAGAATCCTTATCGGGGGTCGCCGGACCGGTGGTCACGGCGTAGGTAAGATAAACGAGCTGGGAGCGGAGGTAGCCAAAGAGGACGGTGACAAGGTGGTAGATGCCCTAAGAACCGCCCACCGCTTCTTTGAGACCGATGCCATCTTACTCATCGCCGGCGTTGCCGGCGGCACTGGCTCAGGGGCGCTACCAATTCTGGGGATCAAGAATGTATATATTGAGAACAACCGGGTGAACGAATACTTTGCCTATGTGGAATCCCTCGGCAGGGATGTGAATATCTCACGCAACGAACAGGATTCCCTGACATATATGGCAGCTGAGAATATTTATATGAGTGGTGATTGCCAGGGCGCCATTAGTAGCTTCAGGGACTATATCAATGAATTCGAATCCGGGGCTTACCTGGTCAACGCCCATTTCTACAAGGCGGAATGCCAGCT
>DAOUMQ010000194.1:0-1977 GCA_034410425.1 Dehalococcoidales bacterium
GGTAAGACCGGGAGACTTTATAAACGTCCGGGTAGACCTGGTCATGGCCAACGACATTACCGCCCCCATCGCCATCAAAGAGTTTCAGAGAATAGGGGTAAAGCGAGTCTTTGACCGCAACAAGGTGGTAATGGTGCCCGACCACTTCGTGCCCAACAAGGACGTCGCCTCCGCCGAGCAGGCCAAGCTGATGCGCGAGTTCGCCCTCAAGCAAAAGATAGTCTACTTTGAAGTGGGGCAGATGGGCATTGAGCACGTGCTCCTGCCCGAGCAGGGACTGGTGCTGCCCGGCGATTTGGTCATCGGGGCTGATTCCCACACCTGCACCTACGGCGCTCTGGGCGCCTTTGCCACCGGCATGGGCTCAACCGATATCGCCGCCGCCATGGCTACCGGAGATATCTGGATGAAGGTGCCGCCCACCATGAAGCTCATCTACCACGGGACACCGGGGGAATGGGTCAGCGGCAAAGACCTTATCCTCTATACCATCGGTCAGATTGGCCTCGATGGCGCCCTTTATTCGGCCATGGAGTTCACCGGCGAGGCTATAGACGCCCTATCCATGGACAGCCGGTTCACCATGGCTAACATGGCTATCGAGGCCGGGGCTAAGGCCGGGCTCTTCAGGGTCGATAACAAGACACAGCTTTATGTAAAACCAAAAGCCCAGCGCTCCTACCTGGTATATGAGCCCGACGACGACACCGAGTACTCAGAAATCATTGAGTACGATATCTCGGCTATCGAGCCCCAGGTTGCCATGCCCCACTCCCCGGCCAACGTCAGGCCGGTCAGCCAGGCAGGTAACATTGAAATCAACCAGGTGGTAATCGGCAGCTGTACCAACGGCCGCCTTGAGGACTTAAGGACCGCCGCACAGATATTGAAAGGAAAAAGCGTGCACCCCGGGGTGCGCTGTATTGTCATCCCCGGCTCCCAGCAGGTGTACCTCGACGCCCTGGCCGAAGGGCTGATAGAGACCTTTATCAGGGCCGGCGCCGTGGTCAGCACCCCCACCTGCGGCCCCTGCCTGGGCGGGCATATGGGAGTCCTGGCCGACGGCGAGAAGTGCGTCTCCACCACCAACCGCAACTTTGTCGGCAGGATGGGCAGCCCCAAATCGGAGGTCTATCTGGTTAATCCGGCGGTGGCTGCCGCCAGCGCCGTAATGGGCAGGATTGCCAGCCCGCAACAAGTCCAGGGCTAAAGGAGACAAGCTATGGCTAAACTAAAGAAGTCATGGCGGGAGAAACTGGCCGATGATAAGGGCGGGCCCAGAGTGGTTGAAATCACCGGCAAAATGAGCACCAGGTGGGGCACGGGCACGGTGGTTATCCCCGCGCCCAGAGAAGTTAACGAAATCATGAAGAGCGTGCCCAGAGGCAAGCTCATTACCATCAACCACATCCGTGCCAGGCTGGCCAAGAAGCACGGTGCCAGCATCGGCTGCCCGATAACCACCGGCATCTTTGCCTCAATAGCCGCCCGCGCCGCTGAGGAAGACGCCGACGAGGGCAAGAAGGACATCACCCCCTACTGGCGGACGCTCAAAGTCGGCGGGGTGCTCAGTGAAAAGTTCCCCGGCGGGGTAGAAGCCCAGGCCAAGAAGCTGAAAGCCGAGGGGCACACCATCGAGCCGGATAAGAAGGGCAAGCCGAAAAAGGTTAAGGATTTTGAAAAAGCGTTGGTGGAGGCATAAAGGTGATTAAAAGGGGCGAAGCCCCTTACCATCAAGGGCGGTGGGCGGGAAAAGATATAAAACGGGGAGAGGGGTTGGTAAACAACCTGTATGAAGGTTCGTGATATAATCAAGATGATTGAAGAGGATGGCTGGTATCTTGTTGCTACTCGTGGTAGCCACCGCCAGTATAAGCACCCGACAAAGCCAGGACGTGTTACTATCGCCGGCAATCCCAACCACGATGTAGCCCAAGGAACGCTGAACATTGTTTTGAAACAAGCCGGGCTGAAGGA
>DAOUMQ010000195.1:0-1703 GCA_034410425.1 Dehalococcoidales bacterium
CTAAGGTCAGGCGGCTGGGCAAAGTCGGGCTCTAAATGCTCAGGCGGCTGCCAGACCGCCTCCCTCTCCATCTGGGGCAGTCCGTGGTGCAGGAACTCCATGTCAAGGTCAGCCACCAGGTTATCCTGGTAAAAGAGTTTAAGGCGCTTATCATCGGTAAACTCGCCGATGACGGTGGCTTCAACATCCTCGCTGGCGAATAAGGCAATCAACTCTTCAACGCACTCCGGCGGCACCGCCAGCAGCATCCTCTCCTGAGACTCGGAGAGCCATATTTCCCGATAAGAGAGCCCGGAGTATTTCAGGGGGACTTTCTCCAGATATACTCTAACCCCGGTCTCGGCGGCCATCTCCCCCACCGCCGAGGAGAGCCCACCGCCACCGCAGTCGGTGATGCGCCGATAGAGGCCCTTATCCCTGGCGACAAGCAGGACATCGATGAGCTTTTTCTCGGTGATGGGGTTGCCGATCTGTACCGAGCTCGCCGAGACCTCTTCCGACTCCCCGCTTAACAGCGCCGAGGCAAAGGTGACGCCGTGGATGCCGTCCCGCCCGGTGCGACCGCCGGCCACGACTACTAAATCGCCCGGCCGCTGTTTTCCCATCTGGGCCGCGCTCTTAGGCATAAGCCCGACGGTGCCGCACAAAACTATCGGGTTAGCCAGATAGCGCTCGTCAAAGAGGATAGCCCCGTTGACGGTGGGGATTCCCATCCGGTTGCCGTAGTCAGCCACCCCGGCCCGCACCCCTTTGAGAATACGGCGGGGATGGAGGACGCCGGCAGGCAGCCTGTTGTGGGGGAAGTCGGGCGGGGCAAAGCAGAATACGTCAGTATTGGCGATTGGCTTCGAACCCAGGCCGGTGCCCAGCGGGTCGCGGATTACCCCGCCTATTCCCGTTGACGCCCCGCCGTAGGGCTCAATAGCGGAAGGGTGGTTGTGGGTCTCAACCTTAAAACAGAGGGCGTAGCGCCCGTCAAAATCTATCACCCCGGAGTTATCTTTAAAGGTAGAGAGACACCAGGGCTTAGCCAGCTCCTCGGTCACCCTGATGATGGTGCTCCGGAGCAGGTTATCGATGACCTCTTCTCCCAGCCTGATTCTGGAATTGAATGTCTTGTGCTTGCAGTGCTCCGACCAGGTCTGGGCCAGGGTCTCCAGCTCAACATCGGTGGGATTGCGGCCCAAACCAGCGAAGTGTCTCTGGATGTGCTTTAGTTCCTTCAGGTTCAGTTCGAGCTTTTCCCGCCCCAGCCTAGCTAAGCCTTCATAATCCAGGGCCAGCAGAGCCACCTCTTCCCTGGAAAAGCGGTACTCGGCCGAGGGTAGTGAGACCCTTTCCCGTCCGGTGACGACATGCTGAATGACACTGTTGACCAGCAATTTATTGGAGATAAGCTCGATGTCAGCGGCGGAAAGCCTGCCCCAGAGGTAATACCTTTTGGCCGTCTTTACCGACTCAAGCGTGGTCACGCCCAGGTCAAAGATGCCCTTGCCGACACTCTCTTCAACCGGGTCCATCACCCCGGGATTATAGGCGGCCTCAACGGCATGGGCCTCCGGCGAGACGGAAAGTGATGGTTCTCCGAGGGAGTACTCTTCAACTACGGGGTCAGCCAGCAGCTCGCGGCAGATCAAGGTTAATTCTTTCTGGCTCAGGTCCCCTTCCAGCAGGTATATATCGCTGACCCTCACCCTCTCGGC
>DAOUMQ010000196.1:0-7146 GCA_034410425.1 Dehalococcoidales bacterium
ACCACGTTGTCTTTGGCCACCACTCCGATGGCGTCGAAGAAGGCGGAGGGCTCGATTTCGCCCAGCTCTTTGAAGTCCAGGCTTTTCTTGAGGTAGCTGGCTACTATAATGGATACGTTGCCGATGCCGAGCCAGGAGGCCAGCATATTGGGCTCATTGAGCCTGGGTCGGGCGTAAAGCCTGATTAAGTCTTTCATATATTTATCCCTTACTGGCTACCGACAGGCGGGGGCAATAGATGGGTGGGGTGCTGACCATGCCGCCTACCCACTCCGCCTGGCTGCCGATAGCGGTAACCTCTCTAAGAATCTGATAGACATTGCCCGATACCATGGTATTTTTGACCCTACCCACTATTTTACCACTTTCCACTTTATAACCTAAGAGGACATTGCCGCTGAAATCGCCGCCCAGGATATTGCCCTGCTCGGCGCCCATGAGCTGTTCGATGACCAGCCCCTCCTTGATATCGCTTACCATGTCGTCAAAGGAAGTCTTGTCCGGGGCGATAACCAACGTGCTGGGCGAGGGGACGGGCAGTCCTCCGCCCCGACGGCCGCTGCCGGTGCTTCTGGTGTTGGCTAAGGCGGCCGTCTGCAGGTCGTAGAGAAAGCTAGCTACCCTGCCCTGCTCGATGAGGGGGGTGCGCTGGCTGGCTACGCCTTCATCGTCGCAGGGGCGGCTGTGAGGGCGGTAGGCTATAGTCGGGTCGTCCCAGAGAGATATTTTTGGGTCGAACACCTCTTTGCCCAGCTTGTTGCCGATGGGCGAAGCCCCTTCAAGGACGGTCTTGCCGTTGAAGGCCATCATCAGCGAGGGGATAAAGGCGCTGGCCACACCGCGGGGGGTGAAGATTACCGGTAGCTCCCTGGTGGGCGCCGATGCCTGGTTTTTGGCCAGCTCCAGCTGGTTGAGCACCACCCTGGCTATATCTTGAGGCTGGGTTAAGGGGTTACCTGAGCTCTGTATCTCGCCGACGAAGAGCATATCGGTATCCCGAATCAGGCTGCCGATAATGCCCAGGCTGAAGACGCTCTTCTTATAGCTGGCCTGCCCGCCCCGGGAGTTTATGAGCTTTAGCCAGATAGTCTCTTTAGCCACCATCGCCTCGCAGATGATGTCCGGGGTGTGTCCGGTGATGATAGCGATGAGCTCAGAGCCCAGCCGGCCCATTTTCTCTATGGGGGTGGACTCCACCGCCGGGTCCATGGTATCAACTTTGGGATAGGTGGTCGGGGAGGGGAGTTCGAACTTTGCCGGCATGCCGAAGCGGGCGGTCTCCACGGCGTTGTCCACCAGGCCCTGGCCGTCAGTAGGCTCGGTGGTGGTGGCATAGCCCAGCCGGCCTTCCTTGATGATGCGCAGCGCCAGGTGGGTGCTCTGCTTGGTCTGGATGGATTTAAGGCGGTTGGCTTCAAACTGCAGCGGGGTCTCCTCCGAGGAGAGCAGGAAGACCTCGGCGGCTTCGGCTACCTTCTTGGCTTTAGCCAGAATCTCTTCCACTAACTGCCTCCCACCAGGCACTTACGGATTCTGATGTGGGGACTGCCGTTGGAGACGGGCAGGGGCATCTGCCCCGCCTTGCCGCAGCCGCCGCCCTGGTTCATATCCAGGTCATTGCCGATAGCGTCAATATTATTTAAGGTGGTGAAGACGTTGCCGGTGAGCACCACCGGTCTCAAAGCCTCGGCTATCTTGCCGTTGCGAATCATATAGGCCTCGCCGGCGGAGAAGGTGAGCATCTCCATGCTGGTGGTGCCGCCGAACCAGTTCTTGGCGTAGACCCCTTCCTTGATGTCGGCGATTATCTCCTCAAAAGAAGCCGACCCCGGCTCAATATAGGTGTTGGTCATGCGCACGATGGGCGGGAAACTATAGTTGATGGCCCGGGCGTTGCCGGTGGGCTTTTCCTTCATCTTAGCCGCTGTCTCACGCGAGTGGAGCCTGCCCACCAATTCGCCTTCTTTAATAAGGTAGGTCTTGGTCGCCGGCACCCCTTCGTCGTCGTACTTGTAGCTGCCGCGCAGTCCGGGCAGGGCGGCGCTGTCAACGATGTTGAGCTCGGGACTGCCGAATTTACGGCCTAAGACCATGACCTGGCGCAGGCTCTCGTTTTCGTAGACGAAGTCCGCCTCCGACAAATGGCCGAAGGCTTCGTGGACGAAGACGCCAGCCAGCACCGGGTCTAAGACCACGGTGTATTCGCCGCCCTTTACCTGCGGGGCGGAAAGAAGGGCCACGGCGTTCTTGGCCATCTCGGCCACTTCCTGGTGCAGGCCCTGGATTGAACTGAAATCGCCCCGACTGCCCAGGCTTAAACCAGCCTGCTGTACCTGGCCGTCCCCGGCGGCGACGGCGCTCAGGCGCAGGGTGATGTCCGTCCGCTGTTGCTGGATGTAGCTGCCCGCCGAGTTTAAAAAGATGGTCTTTTTGTGGCTATCGGCGTAACCGATAACCGAGGTCTGGAGCCTGGGGGTGCCCCAGATAATATCGTTGTATTCGTCGAGGAGCTGTTTCTTTTCGGTCAGGGATATAGCTAGCGGATTATCTTGTTTAGTGTCTACGGTGTCAACGATGGCTTCGACGGGGGCGAGCCGGCTTTCCTCTTTGCCGACCAGCCTTGCCTGTTTTACCGCCAGCTCTACACGATTGGGCAGGTCGCTCAAGTCGTTGAAGCTGGTGAAGCCCCAGCCGCCTTTGACCAGGGCCCGGATATTGCCGCCGACGGCGTTTGACTGGCCGACGGACTCCAGCTCTCTGCCCCGGTAAGTAATGTGGCTCCGCTGGCTTTCCTCCAGGCGGGCCTCTATGTAGTCGGCGCGGTATTTCTTGAGCTCTTTAGCTAGCTGGCGGCTAACGGCTTTGATATCGGGCATAGGAATAGTTTACCTAGCCGCCAGTGTGGCTGTCAATTTATTGGTGGGGGGATAAAGGGAGGTCTAGCCCTTCCTTAAGGGCGGTGGGTGGGAATAGATATAAATCAGGGGAGGGTGGGGAAAAGATTGCCCTTCATTGAAGTCTTATTCATGGATTCGGCTCAGGTACCAGCCGCCGGAGGGCATATCCCGATAGATATCATAGACCAGGCCCCGGTTGGTCTTGACCCTGAAGTAGTTCCGCGTAATCTCCTTTCCCCACCACTCCTCCACCGTCTGCCAGCTCTCGTATACCTTGGTCACCCGCTGTCTCTCCCCGTTTCTGGCCAGGCTCAGCGGCACGCCCTGGACGTTCACTTTTACCTTGAGCTCTTCCGGTTTCTCCAGTATCCTAGCCAATTCTCTAACCCCCTTTGACTTATAGCTTGCGTAGCACTCCGATTACTCTGCCCTGAATCTCCACTTCATCAGGCGGGAAGTGCATCGGCTCCATCTCTCTGTTGGCTGGCTCCAGCTTGATACGGTCGGCTTCATGGTAGACCTTCTTTATGGTTACCTCCTGGGCTGTCCTCAGCCAGACCGCCGCCATCTCTCCTTCCTCCACCGTGCTTGCCGACTGCATCAGGACGATGTCTCCATCGCTAATCAGGGCGTCAATCAGGGAATTCCCCTTTACCCTGAGGGCATAGATGCCTTTCCGGTTCCGAATTACCTCGTCGGTTAGCTGGAGGGTCTCTTCAGGGGCGGAGGTCCAGCTATCGGCGGTGGGCACTGGTATCGGCTTGCCGGCGGCGATGCTCCCCAGCAGGGGCACCTCGAAGATAGCCTCCCGCTTTCTGCCCACCAGCTGGATACTGCGGAAGACCTCCGGGTCGCGCTGGATGTGCCCTTCTTCTTCCAGCTTGTTTAAGTGGTACTGGACTACCGAGGGCGTGCTGATTTTGCACCCCCGGGCGATGTCCCTGACGGTAGGGGCGTAGCCCCGGTCATCGAGGAATTTGCCGATAAATTTCAGGATGCGCGACCGCGTGCTGGGAGCGCCGACCATAGTTATCTCCTTGCTACATTTGTTCTTAAAACAAGTGTATCATATCATTTAGCGCTTGTCAAGTGCCGGCTCCAAATGCGGGGCAAAGGGTCTTGCTGCCCATACCCACCCGCCCAATGAGGTTTCATCTCCAATTGGGGGTAAGAAGCCTATGGGGGTGGGTTTGGGTGGGAAGAAAAACGTCTTCTAAAGAAGGGGAGGGGTGTCGCTCCGCCCTTTTATATCTTTTCCCGCCCACCACCCTTATAAGGAAGCTCCTCCCCTCCAATGGGGGAGAGAGTGTTAGAGGCTTTGCCTACGAGGGCGGGTTTGGGTGGGAAGTGAAAAGAATTGACAGCTTCGGTCTCTAACGCTAAAATTGGTTGGAATTGCCCGGGTCTTTTGTTCCTTAATGCTCTTGTTGATATGACTTGGCGCTAGTGACCTTAAAGCTTTTGAGGAGAGAAAGGGGGGTCTTTATTTGAGCCAGCCACCCGCCGAATCGCAAGTAGCCGTTAAAATAAACGAGGACTATTGCAGCCGTTGCTCTATCTGCCAGTCCCTCTGCCCCTTTGAGGCGATAAGCAAAGACGCCGAAAGCGGCCAGATTATCCTGGATATAGAGAAGTGCCAGGTTTGTGGCATCTGCTACTCCGCCTGTCCGGCCAAGGCTATCGATATCATCTATTATGATTGTGGTTCTCTGCTCAAGTATCTGGAGAAGGCCAAGCCGAAGTATAAAAGCGATAATCTGGTTATCATGTGCAAGGGGAGCGCCCCCGACTTTGCCGGGATTGAGCAGATATTTGGGGTATCCCAGTTTATCCCGCTGTCCGTCCCCTGCGTTGGCCGTATTTCCGAGGAACTGCTACTGCAGGCGATGGCTATGGGGATAAACAAAGTCTTTATCCTTGCCTGCGATGAGGACTACTGCCGCTTCGACAGGGGCAGCCCGCTCACCGGGCGCCGAATCCTGGCCCTCAACCGATTGCTGGAACAGCTGGGCTACGGCCAAGAGGCGGTGACCCTCAAGCGGCACAGCCTGAAGGTCAAGGTGGATAAAGACCTCTGCATCGCCTGCGGCAACTGCGCCTTCTACTGCCCCTATGGCGCCCCTACACTTCAGAGCGTGGGGGGAATCAACATTGACCTGGATGCCTGCCGCGGCTGTGGCCTATGCGTGGCGGTCTGTCCCGCCTTTGCCCTGGAGATGGATAACTGGGAGCGGGAGCGCCTCTCGACAACGATATCCCAACTGTTGGCGGAGATGAAAGCACCTAAGGTCCTGATTTTCCGCTGCCAGTGGGCGGTCTTTCCTCCCCTGAACGGTGAATCCAACCCCCACGTCCGCGCCATAGATTTGCCCTGTTCGGCCCGGGTCGACGCCTTTCATATCCTGGAGGCACTGCAGAACGGCGCCGACGGCGTCTTGATTGCCGCCTGCCCTGAGGATGACTGCCGTCAGGAGGGGGCCAGCGGCCGGGCAGAGCACTTTATGGGAATGCTCAAGGAAAGACTGAACCAGATAGGGCTCGGCGACCGCCTCCACTTCTGCCATGTCGCCCGCAGAGACCCCGAACAATTGGACAAAGAATTAGAGCAGTTTAGCCAGAGCCTGAAAGCCATCGCTACCAAGAGGGAAAGCCAATGATTGTAACTGCACTGAAGCCACTGGACGAGATTCTAGATTCCATCTCCCCCTATAGTAAGGTGTTGATTGCCGGCTGTGACGGCTGTACCCAGCCGCCGAGGGGCTTGAGGGAAGCCGAGACCCTGAAGAAACTGCTTGAGCTTGCCGGCAAGCGGCGGGGCAAGAATTTCCAGTTCAAGGTAATTTCGCTGGTAAAGCAGTGCGATTCCTTTCTAACCGCCTCGGAATTAAAACCCCACCTGGAGGGCGTGGAAGCGGTGCTATCTTTAGCCTGTGGCATCGGACCGCAGACCATAGCCGAACTCTTCCCCGAGCTCCCCGTCCTGCCGGCGCAGAACTCCCATTTTCTGGGGCAGGAGAACAGGGAGGGGGGCGCCCTGGAGGACAGGTGCTCCGCCTGCGGAAACTGCATCCTGGCCCAGACCGGCGGCATTTGCCCGCTTACCCGCTGTGCCAAGGGCTTGCTTAACGGCGCCTGCGGCGGTGCCAGGGAAGGCAAGTGCGAGATGGACCCGGAGAGGGACTGCGCCTGGGAGCTTATCTACCAGCGACTGGAAAAACTGGGCAAGCTTGACCTCATCAGGGAGTTCCGCCCCCCGCGCAATTACCAGGTAAAGGCCTGGCGGCTCAGCACGTAGCCTTATCCCCGGCTCCAATTGCGGATGTAGCCCGTAGCTGATATAATCAAACAGCTATGGTTCCAGCCAGAAAACCCCCTAAAAAAGATAGCGACAAACTGGAGACAATGCGCCACTCGGCGTCTCATGTCCTGGCCGAGGCGGTCCTTTCTATTTTTCCTGAGGCTAAGTTCGGCATCGGGCCGGCTATCCAGGACGGCTTTTACTATGACTTTGACCTGCCCCGCTCGCTGACCCCCGATGATTTGCCTATTATTGAGGCTAAGATGAGGGAAATCATCGCCGCCGACCTCCCCTTTACCAGGGAGGAGGTAACTAAGGAAAAGGCTAGAAAGCTCTTCGCCGCCCAGCCCTATAAGCTGGAATTAATCGATGAAATCCCTGATGAAAAGGTGGGTCTTTATCGGCAGGGGGCTTTTGTTGACCTATGCCGGGGTCCTCATGTCGGCTCTACCGGAGAGATAAAGGCTTTTAAATTAGTCAATATTGCCGGCGCCTACTGGCGTGGTAGTGAGCGCCGTCCCATGCTTCAGCGGGTATACGGCGTCGCTTTTGATACCGAAGAAGCCCTGGCCGAGCACCTGAAGAAGCTTGCCGAAATGGAGACGCGTGACCACCGCCGCTTAAACAAACAGCTCGGCCTTTATATCGCTCCCGAAGAGATAGGCGGCGGCCTTATCATCTATGGCCCTAAGGCTGGCCGCATTAGAGCCATTGTTGAGGAGTTCTGGCGGCAGGAACACTTCGCCAACGGCTATGAGTTGCTCTACACACCTCATATCGGACTCAGCAAGCTGTGGGAGACCAGCGGTCATCTGGATTTCTACAAAGATGATATGTACTCACCTATTGATATTGAGGGACAGCAGTACTATCTCAAACCAATGAATTGCCCCTTCCACATGTTGGCCTACAAGGCCCAGACACGTTCCTACCGTGATTTGCCGCTACGCT
>DAOUMQ010000197.1:0-3085 GCA_034410425.1 Dehalococcoidales bacterium
CAAAGATCTGACGAGACCATACTTGAAGCTGCCAATCGCCTGTACAAGGCATCAAAGGGGAAAGGAGCCGCATCTATGTTCCGACTGCCAGGTCCTAATCGCCGGCGGCATGGGCTGGGGAGCATACGACGGCTTAAAAAGCAACAACATCGAGCCCATCGTCACCGATGTCACCAGCATTGACGAGGCGGTGCAACTATACCTGGAGGGCAATCTGCCCAACCTCATGGAACGGCTGCACTAAGAGAGTAACTTGACAAAAAGCCGATAATATACTAAACTTACCATAATTGAATATAGCCTAAAGGCTGAGAACGAGACTAGTAAGCCCTTAAAGCGGGGCTTTCAGAGAGCCGGGGAAGGTGAAAGCCGGCGCCAGCGCCGGGGTTGAATGGACTCGGGAGCCACAGACCGAAAGGGTTTTTTACCTAAGTAGGCTCTGCCGGAGGGGCACCGTTAACAGAGCCCAGGGTATCGCTATCAAGTGTTGAAGCCGTACCTGAAATGAGATGGTTGCCAGATAGCAATTAATTAGGGTGGCACCGCGAAGGATTGACCTCTCGCCCCTATGGGTGAGAGGTTTATTTTTTGTCTTTAAAAAGAGGAGGCTTTTAAAAAATCATCATGTACCATCCCACCTTGGAAGAATTTAGGGAACTAAAAAAGGAGGGCAATCTGGTGCCGGTGTACCGCCAGATTGATACCGAAAAGCATACCCCGCTTTCCGCTTATCTCAAGGTGAGCGGCGGCTACTCTTTTCTCCTGGAGAGCGTTGAGGGCGGCCAGGAGAAGGCCAGCTACAGCTTCATCGGCGCCGAGCCCTATCGGGTGCTGAGCACCAGGGAGGGAGACAAGACCGACCCCCTCCACCTGGTCGCCGAGGAGCTGGCCAAGCACAAGCTGGCGCCGGTAAGCGGTCTGCCCGATTTTTGCGGCGGCGCCGTGGGCTACCTTGCCTACGAAACGGTGCGCCGCCTGGAAGAGCTCCCCTCCCCCAAAGCCGACCCGCTGGCCCTGCCCGAGTCGGTTTTCATGTTCGTTGATAGCCTGCTAATTTTCGACCACGCCCATAATGTAATTAAGGTCGTCAGCCACGCCCGCTCTGATGGCGATACCGATAGCGCCTACGAGGCGGCGGTGGCTAAGATAGAAAACCTGATAAAGAGACTGGAGGCGCCCCCAGAGCGCCCCCAACCAACAAAGGCGGCGCTTAAGCCAGCCCAACCGGCTGAGACCGTTTCTAACCTCACCAGAGAAGAATTTGAGGCTGTTGTCGCCAAAGCCAGGGAATACATCGTCGCTGGCGAAGCCATCCAGGTCGTGCTCTCCCAGCGCCTGAGCCGGCGCACCAGTGCCCGGCCGCTGGATATCTACCAGGCACTGCGCGGCATAAATCCCTCGCCCTATATGTTCTTCCTCGATTTAAAGGACTTCCAGCTCATCGGCTCCTCCCCGGAGATTCTGGTACGGGCGGTAAAGGGCAAGGTGACCACCCGCCCCCTGGCCGGGACGCGGCCACGGGGCAAAACTCCGGAGGAGGACGCAGAGCTGGAGAAGGAACTGCGCAGCGATGAGAAGGAAAGGGCCGAGCACATAATGCTGGTCGACCTGGGGCGCAACGATATCGGGCGGGTGAGCTCAGCCGGCACGGTCAGGGTCAGCGAGCTTATGGAGGTGGAACGCTACTCCCATGTCATGCACCTGGTGACCAATGTCGAGGGCAAGCTCCGCCCTGAGCTTAGCCCCATCGATGCCCTAAAGTCCTGCTTTCCCGCCGGCACTGTCTCCGGGGCGCCCAAAATCAGGGCCATGGAGATTATCGCCGAGCTTGAGCCGGATAAAAGGGGTCCCTATGCCGGCTGCGTCGGCTACTTCAGCTTCTCCGGCAACATGGATACCGCCATAACCATAAGGACTATCGTCATGACCAAGGGGACAGCCCACGTCCAGGCCGGTGCCGGCATCGTCTATGACAGCCTGCCAGCGCGGGAATACGAGGAGACCCTGAACAAGGCGCAGGCACTGCTGAAAGCCATTGAGCAGGCCGAAAATAGGGAGATGAGCCATGCTGCTACTGATAGATAACTACGACAGCTTCACCTATAACCTATTCCAGTACTTGAGCGAGCTGGGAGAAGAGGTGCGGGTAGTCCGCAACGACAAGATAACCATCGAGGACATTAAAAAGATGAGACCGGAGCGCATCGTAATCTCCCCCGGCCCCTCCACCCCCCTGAACGCCGGCATATCCAACGATGTCATCAGCCGCTTCGGCGCTGAAATACCTATCCTCGGCGTCTGCCTGGGCCACCAGTGCATCGCCTACAGCTATGGGGGCGCCTTCGGCCCGGCCAAGGAAATCATGCACGGCAAGTCGTCACTTGTCTACCACAATAACAGCGGCGTTCTGGGAGGTCTGCCCAACCCCTTCCCGGCCATACGCTATCACTCCCTGATGGCGGTGCCGGAAAAGCTCCCCGACTGCCTGGAGGTAACCGCCTGGACCGAGGACAAAACCATCATGGGGCTAAAGCACCGCCAGCACCCGGTGGAGGGGGTGCAGTTCCACCCCGAGTCCTTTATGACCCCGGTGGGCAAGGATTTATTAAAGAATTTCTTAAAGCAAGGGGTAAAAAAATGATTAAAGAAGCCATTGCGTTACTTATAGAAGGCAAGTCGCTAACGATGGAGCAAGCCGCCGAGGTGATGGAGGAGATAACCACCGAGCAGGTAACGCCCGCCCAGTTCGGCGCCTTTGTTACCGCCCTGAGAATGAAGGGTGAGACCGCCGACGAGATTGCCGGGCTGGCTCAGGTGATGCGGGCTAAATCGGTGCGGGTGGAGATATCCGAACCGGTGATTGATATCGTCGGCACCGGCGGCGATAACTCTAAAAGCTTTAATATATCCACCGCCGCCGCCTTTGTCGCCGCCGGCAGCGGGATAAAGGTAGCCAAGCACAACAACCGCGCCATGACCAGCCAGTGCGGCAGCGCCGATGTCCTGGAGGCGTTGGGGGTAAAGATTGAGCTTGACGCCGCCCAAGTGAAGGACTGCCTGGAAAGGGTGGGCATCGGCTTCATGT
>DAOUMQ010000198.1:0-8408 GCA_034410425.1 Dehalococcoidales bacterium
GCAATACGTACTGCAGTAATGTTACCTTCGCCTTCTGCGATAGATTTAGTACCAGGCTTAAAAGATACTGGTTCCTGAGCATCTATCGCTATCACCTTGCCTTTTCCTTTAGCATGATGCTCACCGTCTATTATTGAAAGAGGAGCATTTAGTGATTTATTTAAATTTGCTTTAACCCACGCTTCCTGTTTCCTCTTCCATTCTCTCAACAAATCTACTGGGAAATCTAAGCCGTTATTTTTGTCAATCATATCAGCACAATTAGAACACAGGAATATCCCATTTTCGATAGAAGTGCGTTGTTCTGTTGTAAACGTTGGGTCATATCTCGGCCCACCTTCTGATGCTGCAGTAATGTGGGCTGCTTTGCCTATGTAAATGAATTCCTCAGGGTCATTCTCAGAAGGATATAATGTAAGAGAACGGCAGTCAGGGTTAGAGCAAATATATGACGCACGTTTGGCTATAACTTCTATTGTTTTTGGATTAAAATCATCGCGTTTCTTTTGTTTTGATATTTCCATCCTCACTCCCTTTATCCCCCTATCAAACTCTTCTCTCTACACCTCTTTAAACTCACCCTCCACGGTGCCTTCCTCACCGCCTTCTCCCCCCTCACCGCCCTCTCCCTTATCGGGGGGCGGCTCACCGGGGGGCGGTTGCTGTTGCTGTCCGTAGACGGCGGAGCCGACCTTTTGCATCGCCTCGTTTAGCTCCTGGGTCGCCTTGCGGATGGCTTCAATGTCACTGCCCTGCAGGGCGTCCTTTACCGCCTTGACCTTCTCCTCGACCTCTTTATTTAAGTCTTCGGGTATCTTGTCTTTGTTGTCGCGCAGGGTCTTTTCCGCGGTGTAGGCCAGGGTATCGGCCATATTGCGGGCTTCTATCGACTCGCGCTGCTTGGTGTCCTCGGCGGCGTGCATCTCGGCGTCCTTCTGCATCTTGGCCACTTCTTCCTTGGAAAGCCCGCTTGAAGCGGTGATGGTTATCTTCTGCTCTTTGCCGGTGCCCTTATCGTGGGCCTTGACATCGATGATGCCGTTGGCGTCGATATCGAAGCTGACCTCAATCTGGGGTACTCCTCTCGGTGCCGGCAGGATGCCGTCGAGCATAAAGCGCCCCAGTGTCCGGTTATCGGCGGCCATGGGCCTCTCCCCCTGCAGGACGTGAATCTCGACGCTGGGCTGGTTGTCTGCCGCCGTGGAGAAAATCTGGCTCTTGGCGGTGGGGATAGTGGTATTGCGTGGGATGAGGGGGGTAGCCACTCCGCCCAGGGTCTCGATGCCCAGGGTTAAGGGGGTAACATCGAGCAGTAAGACGTCTTTAACCTCGCCCTTTAGCACCCCGGCCTGGATAGCGGCGCCGATGGCGACCACTTCATCGGGGTTGACCCCCTTGTGCGGTTCCTTGCCGAAAAATTGCTTCACCTTCTCCTGCACCAGGGGCATCCTGGTCTGCCCGCCGACCAGAAGCACTTCGTCAACTTTTTCAATGGCAGCCGAGCCTTTCTTGGCAGCCTCGAATGCTTCGACGCAGAGTTTGATGCTCTTGTCCACCAGGTCGCCGACCAGCTGTTCCAGCTTGGCTCTGGTAAGGTTGATGTTGAGGTGCTTTGGTCCGCTGGCATCGGCGGTAACGAAGGGCAGGTTGACCTCGGTCTGTTGTACCGTGGATAGCTCGCTCTTGGCCTTCTCGGCGGCTTCCTTTAAGCGCTGCAGGGCCATCTTGTCTTGTTTGAGGTCGATGCCCTGGTCTTTTTTAAACTCGGCGCAGAGCCAGTCCATGACCCTCTGGTCGAAGTCGTCGCCACCCAGGTGGGTATCGCCGCTGGTGGTTTTCACCTGGAAGGCGCCTTCACCAATCCCGAGAATGGATATATCAAAGGTGCCGCCGCCCAGGTCGTAGACGGCGATGTTCTCGTCCTCCTTCTTGTCCAGCCCGTAGGCCAGGGAGGCGGCGGTGGGCTCGTTGATGATGCGCAGGACCTCCAGCCCGGCTATCTTGCCGGCGTCCTTGGTCGCCTGACGCTGGGAGTCGTTGAAGTAGGCGGGCACGGTGATTACCGCCTCGGTGACCTTTTCTCCCAGGTAAGCCTCGGCATCGGTCTTAAGCTTTTGCAGAATCATGGCCGAGATTTCCGGCGGGCTGTACTCTTTATCGCCCATCTTCACCCAGGCATCACCGTTGGCCGCCTTGGTTATCTTGAAGGGCAGTAATTTTCGGTCGTACTCCACGGTGGGTTCATTGTACTTGCGCCCCATCAGGCGCTTGATGCTGAAGATAGTGTTATCGGGGTTGGTGATGGCCTGGCGCTTGGCCACCTGCCCCACCAGGCGCTCCCCGGTCTTGCTGATAGCCACTACCGACGGGGTGATGCGCCCGCCCTCGGCGTTGGTGATAACCTTGGGCTCTCCCGCCTCCATAACGGCTACCGCCGAAAAGGTGGTGCCTAAATCAATACCAATAACCTTTCCCATTTTTTATTCCTCCTCTCCGTTGCCCACTACAACCATGGTGGGCCGGATTACTCTGTCGTCTATTTGGTAACCCTTCTGTACCTCTTCAATAACGATGCCTTCCTTGCCCTTGTCCTGTCTCACCGCCTCGTGGAGCTGGGGGTCGAAGGGCTTGCCCAGCGCCTTGATGGGGGACAGCCCCTGCGCCTCCAGGGTCGCCCAGAGCTTGCGCTCGATGAGCTTGATGCCGTCCACCCAGCTGAGCTTGGCCAGGCGGGGTGGAATGGAGGTGAAGGCCCGCTCCAGGTCATCGAGGATGGGCAGCAGGTTGAGAATGAGTATGGCGTTGGCGAACTTGGTGAGTTCTTCTTTTTCCTGCTCGCTGCGCCTTTTGTAGTTTATAAAATCGGCCTGGGCCCTCTGCCACCCCGCCAGGTTGGCTTCGGCTTTGGCCCTGGCTTCGGTCAGGGCTTTTCTTAGAGTCTCTATATCCTCTATCTCAGCGACCTCCGGCTCCGCTTGGCCGGTTGGGTCTTCTTTTATTTCGTTGTTCTGTTCTTCTTCGGGTTCTCGAGGCATCATTATTATCTTACCCCTCTATTTAAATATGTTTATCCTCCCACCCTAGCCCGCCCTATGCGGGCTTCTTTCTTAAAACCTATTATTTAGCTGGGCTCTTCTCCGTAGAGCTCGGCGACCAGCTGGCTTAGGACCGAGGACAGGTAGCCCACCGTGGAGATGGTCCGGCCGTAGGGCATGCGGGTGGGGCCGACCACGCTCAGGATGCCGGCGGCTTCCCCGGCCAGGCCGTAGCGGCTGATTACCACGCTGTAGTCCTGGATAGCCGCGGTCTTGTTCTCCTTGCCGATGATTACCTGCACCTCACTGCCGGCGAGCTCCTCAGGGGTTATGATTCGCATCAGGCTGCGGCCATCGACCAGCTCCATCAGGATTTGCCCGCGCTGGCCCTGGCGGAATTCAGGCTGGTTAAGGGTAAAGTGCAGTCCGTCGAGGCTGGTGTGCTCGTACTCCTGCTCGTCTTCATCCTGCATTATCCTGAGCAGGCAGTCGGTTACCTGCCTTTCGGCGGGGGAAAGCTTCAGCTTCTTGGCCGAAATTTTGGCTCTGGTTAATCCAGCATAGGCCGCGCTCAGCTTGTTGGCCATGGCGGTCAGCTTGGGCTGGAATACGGCTTGGTCGAAGGTTATCAACTGCTGTCTCAGCCGGGCGCCGTGGAGGACGAGGACAACCAGCGCCAGCGAGTCTCTGAGGGCGACCAGCTCCAGGTGCTTTAACTGGCAGTTGGCTGTCTTGGGCATGGTAACGATAGCCACGTTCTGCACCAGCTGGGCGGTGAGTGTCACCGCCAGGCTCAGCCATTCCTCTAGTTCCCTCTCCACCTGGTGGAACTGGTGGCTGATCAAGAGCTGTTCGGCTAAGGGGAGTTCGATGTCGCTCAGGGTCTCCACATAGTAGCGGTAGCCCTTGTCCGAGGGGATGCTGCCGGCCGAGGGGTGGGGGCGGATGATATAGCCCTCTTGCTCCAGGCGCGCCATCTCGTTGCGGATGGTGGCCGGGCTTACCGCCAGCTCATAGTCGTTGATGATGCTCTGCGAGGGCACCGGTACCGCCCGGGCGATATATTGCCCGACGATGGATTTTAGTATCGCCTCGCTTCTAGCCGATAGCATTTCTGCCCCCTACCTTGTAAGTTAGCAGTCTAATGGTTAGACTGCTAATTATATCTAAATTACCACTTTAACGGCTAATTGTCAAGAGTGGGCGGGTTTTTTGCCCCACCCCGTTTTATATCTTTTCCCACCCAGCCCGCCCAAAAGGGTGGTACCCTCTTACAACTCCACAAGAGTCAGTGGGGCAAAGACCTCCGAGGGCGGGTCAGGGTGGGAAGCAGAACGAGAGTCTAAAACTGGTGGGGCTGGGAAGTAAAACATTTGAATGGAAACCTCAAGCTATGCTATATTTAGAGCCATGGATATTACCTGGTTAGGCCATTCCTGCTTTAAGATTAAGGGCAGCCATGCCACCGTTATCACCGACCCCTTTTCACCGGAACTGGGCTACAAGTTGGGCAGGACTACCGCCCGCATCGTTACCGTATCCCACCAGCACCCCGGTCACTGCTACTCCCAAGGCGTTGGCGGAGAGCCGAAGGTGGTCCAGGGACCGGGCGAGTATGAAATCAGCGGCGTCCTGATTATAGGCGTAGCCACCTTTCACGATGGGGAGAGGGGCAAGAAGAGGGGCAAAAACACCGTCTATCTTATGGAGATTGATGATGTATCGGTGTGCCACCTCGGCGACCTGGGGCACGTGCTCACCGGTGAGCAGGTTGAGGAGATTGACAACGTTGATGTGCTCTTGCTTCCGGTGGGCGGGGTTTCCACCATCAATGCCGCTAAAGCCGCCGAGGTGGTCAGACAGCTTGAGCCCAAGGTGGTCATTCCCATGCACTATAAGACCCCGTCGCTAAAGAATAAAGAGCTGGAGCCGGTGGACAAGTTCCTTAAAGAGATCGGGGCCAAAGAGCTGAGCCCCCTGCCCAAGCTCTCGGTAAGCAAGTCGAACCTGCCCCCCAGCACCCAGGTCTACTTACTAGACTACCCCCACTAATTCCCCTTCAAAGCTTTGAGACCTTGATTACCAGTATTATCATGGCAATCAGCATGACCGCCATCACCACCATGAATACCAGGAACATGATGCCGCCCGCTGGCGTCAGCCACTCGAACCAGTCGTTGGTGGGGGGCTGGGGTGGTGGGGATGCCTCAGCGATAATGCCTGTGCCCAGTGACGGCGCCGACTCGGTGGTGAAGGCGCCGACGGCGCTCCAGGCGCTGTGAGTATCGCCGTTGATTGCTCTCACCCGCCAGTAGTAGGTGGTATCGTAGTTGAGGTTTACGTTGCACTGCCAGGCGTTGCTGGGCAGGGCGTAGTCATCGGTCTTGAGGATGGTGGGGTTGTCAAAAGCCGCCCGGGTAGAGACCACCAGCTCGTAGCCATCGGCGCCGGCGATGGCGCTCCACTGGAATATCGGGCTTGCCGAGACCCCGATGGCACCGGCGCTGGGGCTCTCCAGCTGGGGGGCGGTGGCCTCGCCGCCCAGGGTGGTGGTAAACGACCACTTCTCCGACCAGGGGCTTAGTACCGGGGAGGTAACTCTCACCCGCCAGTAGTAGGTGGTGTCCGGGCTTAAATTCGGCAGGTGGGCCGAGCTGGCTCCGGTGGTGCCCTCGAAGCCAGCGGGGACGCTGGAAAAGTCGGTGTTGTAGTTAAGCTGCCATTCATACTCGGTGGCTCCCTCCAGCGTCTCCCAGTCCAGGCTTACGTTGCTGATGGTGCCATCAATGAGCAGGCCTACCCCCGGCGCCTCATCGGATGGTGAGGTCAGGACGACGGGCTGGCTCAGGCTATCGTAGTAGCTCATCAGCCTGGTGTGGGCAGAGTCAAACGACCAGAGCTGTTGCCCTGCCAGCCACAGCCCCATCATTGTTGCCCCCTCGCTCAGCCCCCTGGTTACGGTTTCAAAGGTCAGCCCCAGGGGAAAGTTGGGGTTAAGACAGCGCTCCATGCCGCCGTCAACTTGGCTATTGGTGGCATACAGCGTCCCCTCGGCGGAGACTATCAGCTGGCTAATCACGCCCCCGTCAAGGCTTTCCATTTCATCCCAGTCATCGCTATCACCGATGATAAAACGGTAGACGGCGCTCACGTCCCCGGCCGTTGTTTCCTGGCAATGACTGGCGGCATAGACGGTGTTGTTATCACTGAAATTCGGGTCGAAGGCGGCCGTTACCCTGTTGGAAACAACGCCGGCGATTAGCTCAGGCAGCGGCTCACCCAGCATGGTAAAGGAGGCGCCATAATCATCCGACCAGTAGACACAGCCGTCTACACTGCCTACCAGCATAGTCCCATCGCTGGCATAACTAGGGGACAGGGCTATTGAGTTCAAGGGCTGGCTGCCGGCAACGGCGCCTGCGGAGTAAGAAAGGCCGCCATTGATGGTGCGGTAGACCAGCCCGCTACTGCCGTGAAAGCTGGCGATAAAAAAGCTGTTCTCATCGGCCAACGCCCAGGCGTCTATGGGGAAGGGCACTATGCGGCAGGTGAAGCTCTGGCCGTTATCGGTCGATTTCCATATTGCCGGACTGCCGTTACTCCTGCCGGCGATGAAGACTACCTGATTGCTCTCGTCGTACTGGGGGGGTAGGGCAACGCGTTCAATATTATCTACATCGGCCAGGGCGCTGCTGTAGAGCCTTTCCCAGCTCTCCCCGCCGTCGGAGCTGTGCCAGAGGCTTTGCCCGCTGCCGCTGGTAAGCATGAACAGGGTGTTGTCCTGGCTATAAGAAGGGGAGGGGGCCAGGTCGATAATATCGCTGATTTCGGTATCAATCAGGCCGCTCTGGTTCCAGGTAGCGCCGCCGTCCCGGCTTACCGAGAAGGCGCTCTCAGCGCCGCTGGTGGCGGCGTAGCTCAAGCCGCTATGGGCGAAATCAAGGGCCAGGGCTACGTAGACCGGGCCATCGCCAGTCGGGGCTTTCTGGCTGGGACTCCAGCCCTCTCCATAGTCGGCATACCATACCCCCCCGGCCGTCCCCCCGGCCAGCAAGCGGATATGGCCGACCTCGCCGGCCAGGGCGAGGCTGACTACATCGGCGTCCAGACCGAGGTCGATGGCAAACCCCTGGTTTACCTGGTAGACATCACCATTGCCGCCGGCGCTGATGCCGACGAAGAGCTCGTAAACCCCATCAAAGTAGGCAGGAAAGCAAATCCTGGAGGCGGCGGTGGCGGCAAAGATGTGGTTGTGATTCTCAAGTAGCTCCAGGCGCTGGGGCCAATCGCCGACGGCGCCGTTACTGCTGATGATATAGGTATGGCTTTCGTCGGTGACCAAGGCTATTATCCGGGGAGACTGGTCGAAGTCGGGCGAGCCGGCGATGGAGTAGACATCATAGTTCCCGGCCATTAAATCGGTCCACTGGGCGCCGAAATAGGCCTCCGCCAGGTAGTAGGCGCTGCCGAACTGGCCGCTATCGCTGTCAGCGGTGCCGATGAATATGATGGGGTCGCCGCTGCTATCGTAGCTGACATCGAGGCAGGTAATCGCTTCGTTGGTATTGAGGGCGGAGGAAATGTTATCGCCTATTCTATAAAAGCTCACCCCGCCGTCATTGGATTTATAGACATGGCTGCCGTCGGTCAGGTAGACGGTGTCGGCATCAAGGCGGGAGCAGGCGATATCGGCTATTGGGCCCCCCTCATAGCCGGTCTCAGACCAGGTGCTACCGCCATCGGTGGACTTCATCAGGTGGTGGCTTGCCTCCTCAAGCCTGTAGGCGTAGAGGGTGCCGTCGATAGCCTGGCTTAAGTTCGGTATGTCCGAGCCCGGCGCCAGCACCCAACCCCCGTACTTGCCCTCGGTGGGGATATCGACCCTAGACCATTCCCCCGCATCCGGTTCGGCGGAGGCGGTTAAGCCGAGCAGCCCCACCAGCAGTAACGGTCCCAGCGCCAGTCTTAGCTTTGCCATATGGCGAATAGGGGACTTCCATTTTAGTCGCACTAGAGGGGGAAGTCAATAGGGTGGGGAAAGAGAAAAGGGGAACCCCCCTTCTTTCGAAGGGGGGTTCCGGGTACGCGATTAGAGGTTTTATCCCTCTAACTTAGATCAGCGTGCTTGCCGAGTAAGCCAGATCAGGATAACAACCACAATCACTAAGACAGCACCGATGGCGATTATCGCCCAAATCCAAGCCGGAGTTATGTTCTCAACGGGTGGAATGGTGACATCGGAGACATCTACCGGCCCGGTCGGTTCTATCTCGGTATGGAAGCTGGAACGCACCCAGTCACTGAGAGGAGTGGTGTCAGCCATTGCTCTCACCCTCCAGGCATAGGTGGTATCGTAGGCAAGAGTGGCAGCAG
>DAOUMQ010000199.1:0-4341 GCA_034410425.1 Dehalococcoidales bacterium
TCTAACGCTTAAAAAAGCCAGGATTGTCGTCTTCGGCAGCACCCGCCGCCGCGACATCAAAGCGGAAAAGGACAAAAACCTGACCATGCTGGCTGACGCCGGGGTAAAGGTGGCTACTATCGTCGGCAAGAGCTCGGAGCTGCAGGTCGCCCAGGTGCTGGAAACCTCCCTGGAGGAAAACCTGAACATGGTCGCCGACTCCATAAAATACCTCAAAGGCAAAGGGCTTACCGTCTTCTTTGACGCCGAGCACTTCTTCGACGGCTTCAAGGCCAACCCCGAATACAGCCTGAAGGTTGTTGAGGTAGCGGCCCAGGCCGGGGCTGACGTCGTGGTCCTCTGCGATACCAACGGCGGCGCCATGCCCCTAGAGATAACGGCCGCTGTTACTGCCGCTAAAAAGCAGACCAAAGCGCCGCTGGGCATCCACGCCCACAACGACGGTGAGCTGGCGGTAGCCAACAGCCTGGCGGCGGTAAGCGCCGGCGTCACCCAGGTACAGGGCACCATCAACGGCTTAGGGGAGCGCTGCGGCAACGCTAACCTCTGCTCCATCATACCGGCGCTCAAGCTCAAGATGGGCATCGACTGCATCAGCGACAAGCAGTTGGCCAAACTGACCGAGGTCGCCCACTACGTCAGCGAGGCGGCCAACCTGGCCCCCAACCCCTTCTCCCCCTACGTAGGCGCCAGCGCCTTCAGCCACAAGGCTGGCTATCACATGGACGGCATGACCAAATGGGCTGATGCCTACCAGCACATCGACCCGCAGAAGGTGGGCAACCTCCAGAGGACAGTGGTCTCCGAGCTCTCCGGCAAGCGCAACATCGTCTATAAAGCCAAAGAAGTCGGGGTAGACCTCTCCT
Source organism: Dehalococcoidales bacterium (assembly GCA_034410425.1). Classification (GTDB taxonomy): domain Bacteria; phylum Chloroflexota; class Dehalococcoidia; order Dehalococcoidales; family BS750m-G39; genus DUEC01. The sequence continues at coordinate 867 of DAOUMQ010000199.1, forward strand.
CAAGCTCCAAAGAGACGCAGGAGCTGTTACAGCGCGTCAAGCTCCTGGAGAGCCGCGGCTTCCAGTACGATAATGCCGAGGCATCCTTCGAGCTATTGATTCATCGGGCCAAGCCCGATTATAAGCCGCCCTTTGAACTGGTCGATTTCATGGTGGTGGTGGAGAGGAGACGGCGCCCGCCCAGCCAGAAGAGCCCTGAGGAAATGCTCTCCGAGGCGATACTGAAGGTAAAGGTAGGCGGCGAGGTAATACATACCGCCGCCGAGGGCAACGGCCCGGTCAACGCCCTTGACCAGGCACTGCGCAAGGCGCTATTGCAGTTCTATCCCAGCATAGCCGCCGTGAGGCTGGTCGACTATAAGGTCAGAATCCTTGAAGAGAGCATCGGCACCGGCGCTTTAGTTCGGGTGCTTATCGAGTCCACCGATGGCGTCGATGAGTGGCGGACAGTCGGCGGCTCGACCAACATCATAGAAGCCAGCTGGCTGGCTCTAGCCGATAGCCTGGAATACTGGCTATTAAAGCAAAAGGGAGTCAAATAAGAAATGGACGATAAGGTAGAGGTTAAACCGACCTGGGGCCTGGCCTGGGGGTTATGGTGGAGAATGACGCTTTTCAGCCTGGGAGCATGTTTCGCATTTTGGCTGATTTTATTCATAGTGTGTCTGGCAATTAGCACCACCTTCACGCCCTGGTAGGCAGGGGAAAACAAAAGCGTAAAACCCGATGCCTTCTACCCGGTCTTAGTCCAGAAGCCCAGGCTCAAGTACTTCCAGCCACCGTCAGCCAGAATAGCCACGATATTGCCCTCACCCATCTCAGCGGCTATCTTAATCGCCTGATGGGTTACCGCCCCGGCAGACATGCCGGCAAAAATGCCTTCCTTTTTTAGTAGCTGTCTGGTAATTTCAACCGCCTGCTGGCTGCTGACCATAGCCTTATCGCTGACAAGGGCCTTATCCCAGAAAGGCGGCGGCTCATCCCCCAGGCACTTCAAGCCCTGGATGCTATCACCCGGCGGTGGCTCAACGCCGACCACCCTGACATCGGGGTACTTCTCCCTCAAGCGGCGAGCAACCCCGATTACCGTGCCGCCGGTGCCGATGCCGGCCACCACCACGTCAATCTTGTCATAGGGAAAATCTTCCATCAGCTCGACGGCGGTAGTCTCGTAGTGGGCCAGCGGGTTGGCCGGGTTGGAGAACTGGTCAGGGATAAAGTATTTCTTGTCCTTAGCCGCCATCTCTCTGGACTTATCGATAGCCGCCGCCATTCCGTAAGCCCCCTTGGTCAGGATAAGCTCGGCGCCAAAGACCTTGAGCAGTTGCTGTCTCTCCAGGCTCATGCTATCGGGCATAACGATGGTGACCTTGTAGCCCTTCTTGCGCCCCAGCCAGGCCAGGGCTATGCCGGTATTGCCGCTGGTAGCTTCGATGATGGTCTTATCCCTGGTCAGCTCTCCGCTCTGCTCCGCCTTCTCTATCAGGTACTTAGCCACCCTGTCCTTGAGGCTACCACTCCCCCCCGGGTTCTGCCCTTCAAGCTTGGCCAGGATTTTCACCTTCTTGGCTGGACTCAAACTACCGAGCTCCACCAGCGGGGTGTGCCCTAAAGCGTTAACAACATCTTTAAAATACATCTTTCTATCCTTTAACGACACCGATTGGTCTTGTTTTAGCCACCTTAAGCGAGATGCCGGCCTTATGGGTTATGTCAACCACTTCACTGACATCCTTATAGGCTTCGGAGGCTTCCTCAGCCAGGGAAGCCATGCTGCCGGTCTTAACTATAATCCCTCTGGCGGCCAGCGAGCGGGCAACATCAACCCCCCGCAGACTGCGCTTGGCCGCCGCCCGGCTCTGCACCCTGCCGGCGCCGTGGCAGGTGGAGCCGAAGGTCTCTCTTATCGCCGCCTCCGTGCCCAGGGCTACATAGGAAAAGCGCCCCATATCCCCGGGAATGAGCACCGGCTGGCCTATATTCCGATAGACATCGGGAATATCGGGGTGCCCGGCGGGAAAGGCGCGGGTCGCCCCCTTGCGGTGGACGCAGAGCTTCTGCTTCTTGCCGTCAATAGTGTATTCTTCTATCTTGGCGATGTTGTGGCAGACATCGTAAATCTGCCTCATGCCCAGCTCCTCCTGGCTTTTGCCAAAGACCTTACCAAAAGACTCCCTCGCCCAGTGCAGAATGAACTGCCGGTTGGTCCAGGCATAGTTGGCGGCGCAGGCCATAGCCGCCAGGTAGTCCTCCCCCTCCGGTGAGCTTATCGGAGCACAGGCAAGCTGGCGGTCGGGCAGGCTGATGCCGTATCTCTTTACCGCCTCCCCCAACAGCCCGACATAGTCGGTGCAGACCTGGTGGCCGAAGCCCCTGGAGCCGGTGTGTATCAGCAACAGCACCTGCCCCACCTCCTCGATGCCCATTGCCCTGGCCGCCTTGCGGTCAAAGAGCTCATCCACCACCCCCACCTCCAGAAAGTGGTTGCCCGAACCCAATGTCCCCAGCTGGGGGATACCGCGCTTCTTAGCCCTGCTGCTGACCTTGTCCGGTTTAGCCCCCTTCATACAGCCCGACTCCTCGGTAACGATAATATCCTCAGCCAGGCCGTAGCCCTTCTCCACCGCCCAACGGCTGCCCTGCACCATAACCTCGTCCAGCTCTTTCTCGCTAGCCCTTATCTTGCCCTCCGAACCGACTCCGGAGGGAATGTTGAGGTAAAGCTCGTTTACTAATTGCTCGATTTTGGCCTTCACCTCTGCCTCGGTGAGGTTAGTCCTCACCAGCCGGACGCCGCAGTTGATATCAAAGCCGACGCCGCCGGGCGATACCACCCCGTCCTTCACCCTGGTCGCCGCCACCCCACCAATGGGGAAGCCGTAGCCCCAGTGAATATCGGGCATGGCCAGCGAGCGGCGGACTATGCCGGGAAGGAAAGCCACGTTAGCCACCTGCTGAAAGACCTGCTCCTCCCAGATATGAGCGAGCATGGCTTCGCTGGCAAAGATAAGCCCGGGCACAGTCATGCCCTGCTTATAGCTGGTCGGTATCTCCCAGCGGTAGTCGTCAATCTTCTTTAGTACTCCCTGCCAGGGGGCTGCCATTTTTTTTAACCTCGATTAGATATCAAATAATACCTGGACCCTGAAGCCATCATTTTTCTCCACCTTGAGCATGTGGTAGGTGGCTGCCTTGACCTCTCTCTTCAGCCGGTGCCGGGAGCTATCCGCCTTCTCCCCATAAGCTCTGGCCTTTAGATGGGTATCATCTAGCTGGGTAATATCAAAGCGCTTAAAGATAATGCCCTCGGTATCAAACTTATAGACCAGCTCGTTCAGCCAGGCCACCAGCAGGCTCTCCTCGTCGCTGGCCTCTAGCTCTATGTCCCGATGGCTAACCTCCTCAACGTCATCAAGCTCGGCTATCAGGCTGAACAAGCCCTTAGCCGCATTTGCGAACGCCTGGCTTAAGTCTG
>DAOUMQ010000200.1:0-10359 GCA_034410425.1 Dehalococcoidales bacterium
GTTAGGTAGTTTTAGGGCTCAAACACTTTTTCCAGAAACTTGAAGATTTTGCCCCGGATAAAGGGGTACCATAGCCAGATGGTGGGGTGGGTGGCGGGCAGCCAGACGATAGCCGGTTTGCCGGAAGCGCGCAGGGATGATGAGACCTGGAGTAGCTTAGAAAAGAAGAAGAGGCTACCCTCCCCGAGGCAATTTCAGATGATAGCAAGGCAGCCATACCTATTTATTATAGCACAATTTAGCCTTGGGGTGAAGCTGGGGAAGTCGTTTTAGTAGATTGGCGACCCCACCTCCCAGCCCCCGTTTCAAGCGTAACCTTTTCGTCCCACCCAGCCCACCCAAAAGGGTTGCACCCTCTTAAAACTTCTTAAATTGGGGGGAAGGAGAAAGCCTACGAGGGTGGGTTAGGGTGGGAAACTAAACACAGGTTCAAGACGGGGGTGGGGTCACTGACTGAAAAGCTTAAGCTATTCCTTTAGCAAACCCTGTAGCTTACCAGCGGGCACGCTCTTCTGCTTGGAGCTTACCATATCCCGCAGCATCACCGTCCCCGCCTTGACCTCCTCCTCCCCGATAATCACGGCATAACGAAGCCCGAGGTTATTGGCCTGCCTCAACTGCGCCTTGAGGCTCTTAGCGCCCAGGGCCTCTATCACCCCGATGCCCGCCCCCCTCAAAGTGGAAGCCAGCTTGAGCGCCCCCTCCTTGGCCTCATCGCCGAGATAGGCGATAAAGACCTGTGGCCCGGGCAGTGCCGGCACGGCCACCTTCTGCTTCTTTAGGTTAAGAATTATCCGCTCAATGCCGGCGGCAAAGCCGAGGGCCGGCGTGGGCTTGCCCCCCAGCTCCTCGATGAGGTCGTCGTACCTGCCCCCGCCCACCAGGGTGCTCTGGGCGCCGCCTCCCTGGGGAAGAATCTCGAAGACCGTCCGGGTGTAGTAGTCCAGACCCCGCACCAGGTGGTGATTGACGGCAAAGGGGAGGCCGAGCAGCTCCAGGTATCTCTTTAATTGCTTGAAGTGGTCGGCGCACTCCGGGCAGAGGTAGTCAGCGCTCTTGGGCGCCGAGGCGGCTACCAGCTGGCAGGAGGGCTTTTTGCAGTCGAGGAGGCGGAGCGGGTTTCTCTCCAGCCTGGTCTTGCAGTCGGGGCAGAGCTCTTTGGTGTGGTCGGCATAATAGCTTTTGAGGGCGGCTATGTACCCCGGGCGGCACCTTTTACAGCCGATGCTGTTTAGCTGGAGGCTTAATTTGGCCAGGTCTACCGAGGATAAGAACCGCCAGGCCATGTCGATGACCTCGCCGTCGAGGGCGGGGTCGTCATCGCCGATAGCCTCGTAGCCGAACTGGTAGTGCTGGCGGTATCTCCCCGCCTGGGGCCTTTCGTACCTGAAGATAGAGGCGATGTAGTAGAGCTTTACCGGCTGGGGCTGGTTTTTCAGGCCGTGCTCCAGGTAGGCGCGGCATACCGGGGCGGTGCCCTCCGGCCTCAGGGTGAGCTGGTTGCCCCCCCGGTCCTGGAAGGTATACATTTCCTTCTTGACGATGTCGGTGTCCTCGCCGACACTGCGGGCAAAGAGCCTGGTGTCCTCGAAGGCGGGGGCGTCGATGCGCTCGTAGCCGTAGAGCCGGGCGATTTCGGCTACCTTCTGCTCTATATAGCGCCAGTGGGCTTGTTCCTGGGGGAGAATGTCCGAGGTCCCGCGCGGTGCCTGATACAACATGGCTTTTCTCTTGAGCTAGAATACATTATGGTGGCCGGTTTGTAAAGGGATATTATGGGGGAGACCCCTAGGTCTTTCTTTCCCACCCAGCCCACCCAAAAGGGTAATACCCTCTTACCACACCCTCAAATTGGGGGTGGTGTCCCCAGCCCCCGTTTTTATCTATTCCCGCCCGCCGCCCTTTCAAGGAAACCTATCCCCCTTTGGAAAAGGGGGATTAAGGGGGATTTACCCTACGAGGGCGGGTCAGGGTGTGGTCGAAAAACCTTTAAGATAGCGCAGGCTGAAGGAGCTTGGTGCCTTCCCCTTTATCGCGCCAGCGCAGGAAAAGGCAGACCACGTAGGCCAGGGAGAGGGCCATGAGCAATAAAGCCAGTGATACGAAGGCGTAATCCGGAATACCCATATGAGTTAAGCCGACGTTGTCGAATATATCTCTTACCCAGGGGTTGGTGGGCTCGAGGTAGTTGAACCAGAAAGAGACATCAAAAAGCCACAGCCAGACGGCGGGAAGCAGGGCCAGCACTATGGTAAAGATTCTTTCGCCGATATACCGTGTCTGGGCGGCCACCAGCAGGGCTATCGGTATAGAGATGATTAGATACTGGTAGTTGACCTGGTAGGAGAGGCCGATGAAGACAAGGTAGCCGGCCAGCGCCCCCTGGGCTATGGTGATTTTCTGGCGGTAGCTCAATACGATGACAGCCAGTATGCTCAGCACCATTACCGGGACGGTGAAGGGTAGGATGCCGCTGGTCTCCCAGCCGAAGACATCGTGCAGGTAGGTGAGCAGGGCGCCGCTGCCGCTGAAGGCATAGACCAGCGGGTACTGGTAAGTCAGCGCCTTGCCCGGGAAGAAAAGCGACTCGGCGTAGGCGGAGAAATTGCCGGTGAGCAGAAAGGGAATGGAGAAGAGCAGTACCACTCCGGCCAGGATAGCCAGGTTTCTGCTGAGCCACTGCCAGTTCATCTGGCGGGCGGCTATGACCACCATCACCGCTATCGGTATCAGGGTATGCTGTTTGGTCATGACGGCCAGCCCGGCGAATAAGAAAGCCAGCCAGTCCTTGTTTTTAGCCAGCAGGATTATCGAGGCCAGCAAAAAGGCGGCGGCGATGGCGTCGAACTGGCCGAAGACAGCCGACTGGTACCAGGCGGTGGGGTGTAATAACCAGAGGCTGGCGAAGAGCAGTTTGCGGGCTTTGGAGCCGGGCACCGCCCAGTACAAGAGGCAGCCTATGGCCAGGTCGGCGGCAATGATTGGTGTTTTCATGGCCAGCCGCCAGCTGGTGTCGACCATGATGTTGGTCGCCGAGCTCAGCGGCGCCGCCAGCAGGGAAAGCCTCGATGTCAACAGCCATACCGGCGGATAGACGAAGCCCCAGCCTTTAAAGGGGAAGATAGCCGCCGCGCCGTCGGCGTAGCGGTAGAAGTCCAGACCGTGGAGCTGGAACACCTTGGCGAAGGCCCAGAACTGGGCGACATCGGGCCCCGCCGAGAGGGGCGCCGCCCAGAAGCGGAAAAAGGCGGCCGGGGCCAGGACTAAGCCTAGAGCCAGGTGGCGGAGCTTGTTGATAATATCTGGCATCGATACTGCCTTGCCGTCACCGATTTACTGCTTAATTATACTCCTCCATTAGGTATTAGGCATCTTATTGTTGTAGAATACAGGGGGTCTGGTTATCGCTAGAGAGCAAACGATAGTGAAGGATAAGATCTCCATCATCGTACCGACCTACAACGAGGAGGAGAATATCGCTCCTCTGGTCGAGAGGGTGCATCGGGCTCTCTCCGGCTATGACTATGAGCTTCTGCTGGTCGACGATAACAGTAAAGACAAGACGGTCGAGGTTGCCCGGGGCCTGGCCTCCCGCTACCCGCTAAAACTGATCTCCCGGCGGGGGGAAAGGGGGCTGGCCACGGCGGTGGTCAAGGGACTGAAAGAAGCCAGCGGTGAGATTATCGGGGTTATGGACGCCGACCTGCAGCACCCGCCCGAGGTTATCCCCGATATGGTTAAAGCCATCGAGAAGGGGGCCGATATGGCCGTAGCCAGCCGCTATGTGGAAGGCGGCGGCTGTCCTAACTGGGGGCTATGGCGGCGGGTTATCTCCAGGGTAGCCCTGGTGGTGTCCCACCTGCTCCTGCCCTCGACCAAGCGGGTAAAAGACCCGCTATCGGGTTTTTTCTTTTTCCGCAAACGGAAGGTCGCTCCGTCCAAGCTTAAGCCAATCGGCTACAAGATAAGCCTGGAGGTAATGCTGGTCGGCAGCTTTAATCGCCTGGTGGAGGTGCCCTATGTCTTCGAAGACCGCAGTGCCGGCAAGAGCAAGCTCCGCCCCCGCCAGCACCTGGATTACCTGAGGCACGTCCTCAGCCTGATGGCCCGCACCGGCGAGCTGGGGATGTTCATCAAGTTTATTATCGTGGGCTTGAGCGGCGTTGTCGTCAACGAGGGCGTGTACTGGCTCCTGACCAGGTTCGGCGGTCTGGCCGCTTATGACTATCTGGCCGTTGTTATTGGTATCGAGGTCTCCATTGTCACCAACTTTATCCTCAACGATACCTTCACCTTCGCCAAGCGGCGCGCGGGCAAGTCTTTTCTGGGGCGTCTCCTCAGGTTCAACCTTATCTGCCTGGTCGGGGCCGGGATTCAGTGGGGAATATTCATGCTCTTTACCCGCCTTTTCGGGGTGTACGACCTGCTCTCCAATTTCATCGGTATCGTCGTGGCTTTCCTCTGGAACTACTTCTTCAGTAGAAACTGGACGTGGAAATAAAGAAGACCCTATTACGAATCTACCACTGGGAGCATTTCTGGCTCTGCCTTCTGCTGGCGGTGACGCTGGCCCTGCACTTCATCATCATCGATAACCCCTCGGAGCTTATCCTGGATGAGAAGCACTACGTTAACGACGCCCTTAACATCATAGAAGAGCACCAGACACTGCGCCCGGAACACCCGCCCCTGGCTAAGCTTTTTATCGTCTCCGGGATAAGGCTTTTCGGGGACAATCCCTGGGGGTGGCGCCTTTTCTCGGTCCTCTTGGGCACGGCCAGTATCGTCCTCTTCTATTTCCTCTGCCGCCGGCTGGGCATGTCCCGGACCGCCACCAACATCGCCACCTTTCTGCTGGCCTTTGAGAACATGACCTTCGTTCATGCCAGCGTGGCCATGCTGGACGTCTATTTCTATACCTTTATGCTGGCCGCCTTTCTGCTCTACGTCAGCCGGAAATACATAGCCTCGGGGGTGGCCGTAGCCTTGAGCGTCCTGGCCAAGCTCAACGCCGTTCTGGCCCTGCCGACTATGGCGATACACTGGCTGTTCGACCGAAAGGGCCGCTCCTGGTGGTTCGCCCTTACCGTGGTTCTGGCCGTGGCCGCCTTTTTCCTGCTGATGCCCCTCTTTGACCTGGCCATTGTCCAGAACACCTCAGCTCTGGTAGACCCTATCAGCCGGTTAAAGTCCATGTTGAGCCTGAGCGGTAGCCTTACCTTTGCCAATGTCACCCACCCCTGCGCCAGCCGTCCCTGGGACTGGCTGATATTCTACCGCCCTATGGCTTACTATTACTCCCCCCATTACTCCGCCTCAATCAGCTATTCCCTCTGGGCTTTAATCATCCCCACCTTCGCTTACCTGGTCTATAAGGCAGTTAAGGGGAGCAATGCCGGGCTCTTCGGCGCTTCCTGGTTTGCCGGCACCTACCTGCTCTGGATACCAATCAGCCTAATCACCGACCGGGTCAGCTATATCTACTATTTCTACCCGACGGTAGGGGCTATCTGCCTGGGGCTGGGGTTGGGCTTGGCTGAGCTGCTCGGCATTTTCAAGAAGAGGAAGGCCGGCAAGCTTAAATGGACTTTGCTGGGGGTAGTTGTCTTTATTCTCCTGGCCCACCTGGTGTCTTTTGTCATCCTCTCGCCGGTGTTCCCGGTGTATCGGACCTTTTAGGGGCTTTGCCCCGCCCCCCTCGGCGACTTTAGGGTTTTCTTTCCCACCCAGCCCGCCCATAGAGGCTGTGCCTCTTTTCAAACTCCCTAAATTGGGGGTGGTGTCCCCAGCCCCTCTACCCTTTTTAACCGTAAGTTTTTCTACCCACCCTCCAACCCAAAAGGGTTAGCACCCTCTTACGACTTCTTAAATTGGGGGGTGTCCCCAGCCCCTCCACCCTTTTTAACCGTAAGTTTTTCTTCCCACCCGACCCGCCCTAAAGGGTAGTACCCTTTTACCTCATCCCCCTTTTCAAGGGGAGTTTTAGAGGAAAACCTCAGCTCGGCAGGGTGGGTTAGGGTGGGAAGCAGGACATAAGGTAGATAAAGATACTTTGCAACCAGCAATTCGGTTGCGCTATACTTGCACTATGAGCTTTGCCGAGCTTATAGAGAAGGTAAAAGAGTATCTGCCGCCCAAGAAGGTAGCCCTGGTGGAAGACGCCTACCGCTTTGCCGCCAAGGCGCATGAGGGGCAGGTGCGCAAGTCGGGGGATGCCTATATTGAGCACCCCCTGCAGGTGGCCATGATTCTGGCCGAGCTTCAGTTCGACGCCAGCGCTCTGGCGGCGGCCCTGCTCCACGATGTTACCGAGAACTGCGGTGTATCCTCTGACGAGCTTAAAACCAGGTTCGGCGCCGAGGTGGCTAAGCTGGTCGACGGCACCACCAAGCTGGGCAAGATCTCCCTGCATACTCCCAGCGCCGCCACCAGGGAATCGCAGGCGGAGAGCCTGAGGAAGATGCTGGTGGCTATGGCCGAGGACCTGCGGGTGGTCTTTATCAAGCTGGCTGACCGCCTGCACAATATGCGCACCCTGAGCGCGCTCAAGCCGGAAATGCAGCGCAGCATCGCCCAGGAGACGCTGGAGATATATGCCCCCCTGGCCCATCGGCTGGGGATATGGGAGCTGAAGTGGCAGTTGGAGGACCTGTCCTTCCGTTACTTGGCGCCGGAGAGATACCGCCAGATTGCCAAGCTGATCGCCACCCGCCGCGCCCAGCGGGAGCGCTTTATCGCCCGGATAATCAAGATGCTGGAAGGGGAGTTCAAGCGCGCCGGCTTGAGGGCCGAGATATCGGGCCGGCCCAAGCATATCTACAGCATATACCAGAAGATGCAGAGGTATGCCGCCCAGGACAAGCACTTTGACGATATCCACGACCTTTTGGCCCTGCGGATACTGGTCGGCTCGGTGGCTGATTGCTATAATGTCTTGGGTATAATCCACAGCCTGTGGCGCCCCCTGCCCGGTGAGTTCGACGACTTTATCGCCAATCCCAAGCCCAACGGTTATCAGGCCTTGCATACCGTCGTCGTCTGCCTGGGCACAGTCCCGCTTGAGGTCCAGATTCGCACCCGTGAGATGCACCATATTGCCGAATACGGCGTCGCCGCCCACTGGCGCTATAAAGAGGGCGAAAAGGACGATATTCATTTTGAGGAGAGGATAGCCTGGCTGCGCCAGCTGATTGACTGGCACCGGGAGCTGGCCGGGGCTGAGGAATTCCTGGAATCGGTCAAGACCGATATCTTCATCGACCAGGTCTTTGTTTACACCCCTCAGGGAGAGATAAAGGACCTGCCCAAGGGCTCCACCCCCCTCGATTTTGCCTACCGGGTCCACACCGAGCTGGGCCACCGCTGTATCGGGGCTAAGGTAAACGGCAAGCTGGTGCCCTTAAATTATCAATTGAATAACGGCGATGTCGTCGAGATTGTCTCGGCCAAGGGGGATAAAGCGCCCAGCCGGGACTGGCTGAACCCCCACCTGGGCTATCTCAAGACCTCCCACGCCCGGGAGAAGCTACGCCAGTGGTTCGGCCGGCAGGAGCGGGTAGAAAACATCGAGCGGGGCCGCCTGCTTTTAGAAAAGGAGATGAGGCACCTGGGGATAAGGTCCACCGAGCGGGAGGCGCTGGCCAAGCTTTTAAAGTACGACAGCCTGGATGATTTTCTGGCGGCAATCGGCTACGGCGGCATTACCACCCATCAGATAGCGGTGAGGCTGGCCGCCCAGCAGGAGCCGCCCCCGGAGAAGGTGGAGACCGCCCCGCCCAGGCCCCCGGAGACGACCATCCAGGTGCTGGGTACCGGCAATCTGGTTACCCACCTGGCCCGCTGTTGCCACCCCGTGCCCGGCGATAAGATTATCGGCTATGTCACCCGCAGTCGGGGGGTGACTATTCACCGCAATGACTGCTACAATGTGATTCATGAGGATGAGAAAGAACGACTCGTTGCCGTTGAGTGGGGGCAGAGCGATTCCCTGTACCCGGTCAGCATCCAGGTGGACGCCTGGGACAGGGTGGGGCTCATCCGCGACATCTCCACCATCGTGGCTGAGGAGGGGGTCAACATCGCTGATGTAAGCACCGTCCACCACGACGACCATACCGTGGTCGTGTATTTCACCCTGCAGACCAAGGACCTGGCCCAGCTGAGTCGGCTCATGGGCAAAATCGACGGCATTAGAGGGGTGATTAGCGTTTCCAGGGTCGGAGACGAAGCCACTATAAAAACAAAACCCTCAAACTGAAGGAGGTAGATATTGCCAGTTACTAAATCGGCGCAAAGACGGGTACGGGAAACGGAGAGAAAGAGGCTCCGCAATAAGCCTATTCTCACTCTGTGCAAGAGCAATATAACCAAGGCGGAGAGGCTTATTTTCCTGGGCGAGCTTGATAAGGCCAGGGCGGCGGTGGCGGTTGCCATCAGTTCCTTAGACAGGGCGGCGGAGAAGGGCGTCATCCACCCCAACAATGCCGCCCGCCGCAAATCAAGATTGGTGCAGAAGCTTAACCAAGCCCAGGCTGGGGCCAAGCCCAAGGCGGCTAAGGCCAAGCCGAAGGCGGAAAAGCCCGCCCCGGAAGAACTTGACTCGGGGGGCTAAAGGGGTTTATGCTCCGAGGGTGCCATGATTTTATCTCAGTTTCAGACGGTCGGCCGTGACCTGTTCACCAAGGGTCTGGTCTCCTCCCACAGCGGCAATCTGAGCATCAGGCTGGGAGAGCGGCTTATCATTACCCGCCGCGGCAGCCGGCTGGGCTGTCTGGGGGAGAGCGACATAATAGAGACCGGGATAAACAAGAACGACCGTAATACGCCGCTGGCATCGACGGAACTGGCCGTCCACCGGGCTATCTATCGGGAGACCACGGCCAGCGCCGTGGTCCATGCCCATCCCCCTCACGCCGTGGCCCTGTCGCTGAACGAGACCGAGATTGTGCCCACCGATACCGAAGGTCTGTCTTTGATAGGCAGGGTCCCCGTCCTGGGCTGGAACATGGAGGTCAAACCCGGCGGTCTGGCCGATATAATCGCCCAGGCGTTAAAGACTCACCGCATCGTCATGGTTCATGGTCATGGTAGCTTTGCCACCGGCCAGCTTCTTGAGGAAGCCCATAACTGCACGGCCACTCTGGAGGAAAGCTGTCAGGTAATCTGCCTGCTCAAGTCGCTGCGGGAGGGCGTGCCCAAGAACGTACCCAAGACGTAGCTTATTTTTTATAGACAGGCGTGCACCAGTCGAGGTACTTGGGGTTAGCGCCCCGTATTACCTCAGAATAAAGCTTCTTTAGCTTTTTAGTTATTTCCCCGACCTGCCCATCGCCTATCTGGTGGCTGTCCACCTCGCCTACCGGGGTCAGGTGGGCGGCGGTGCCGGTGAGGAAGCACTCGCTGGCGGCGTAAAGCTCTTCCGGGGTAATCTTTCTCTCTACGGTCTCGATGCCCAGTTCCTCTTTAGCCAGCTTGATTACCGTATCGCGGGTAATCCCCATCAATATATGATTATCGCTGGCCGGAGTGACCAGCTTGCCGTCTATAACCAGAAAGATGTTCTCACCGCTGCCTTCGGAGACATGGCCGTCCGGGGTGAGCATGATGGCTTCATCAAAGCCCTTCTCGGTGGCTTCGGAGCGGGCAAAGGCGTTATTGACGTAGAGCCCGCAAATCTTGGCGTTGGGCGGTATTACGTTATACTCAGGGCGCCGCCAGGAGGATATGCCGCACCTGGCTTTTTCCATATTCAGATAAGGCCCCCAGGGGATAACCAGCATGAGGAAGTCAGCCTCCAGGTCGTCCAGGCGCACCCCCAGCGCCTGTGAGCTCTTGTAAGCCAGGGGGCGGATATAGACATCTTCTTTGAATTGGCACTTCTCCACCAGCTCAACGGTTAGCCGGCAGAGCTCGTCGACGCTATAAGGCGGGTCTATCTTTAGCACCCGGCAGCCGTTGTGCAGTCGCTCAAAGTGCTCCCGGAGGCGGAAGAGGTATATCTGCTCTTGCTGGCTGTTCCAGTTGCCCCTGATGCCCTCGAAGACGGCGGTGCCGTAGTGGAGGAAGTTGGTCATGACCCCCAGCCTGGCTTCGTCCAGAGGCACGAATTGTTGGTTAAGATAGGCGTAAGACGGCATTTGCTTTTCTCCCGGTTAGATAGCGTTGATTATAGCTCAAAAGTGGTAGATAAGACAAGGAAAGTCTTTCGTCCCACCCAAACCCGCCCAAAAGGGTTTTTACCCTCTTGAACTCTGTTTCGCTCCCCACCCAGCCCCCTTTTTAACAGTTCTCTTTCGTCCCACCCCAGCCCGCCCTCGAAGGCTTTATCCCCCCTGATTTTTGGGGGAGTTAAAGAGGGGG
>DAOUMQ010000201.1:0-2041 GCA_034410425.1 Dehalococcoidales bacterium
GGTATGCCTCTCATCAGCTTCCTACTTTTCTGTGCACCTTATCCAGTTCGATAAACCAAGGGTCCTTAGCCCATAAGCAGAGTCCGTGACATGTGGTTATTCTCTGCAGTTTTGCCACAGACACGTTCCATGATTCAGCAAGGTCACTCCATATGATTGAAAGTCCAGATGGTGTTACATGTAGCCACCTTTACCCCGGCGTCAGCCAGCATGGTCAGGTTTTTGTCCTTTTCCGCTTTGATGTCGCGGCGGCGGGTGCTGCCGAAGACGACAATCCTGGCTTTTTTAAGCGTTAGATGGCGCGCTTTTTCAAAGAACTCGGCGTCCTTGGGATTGGAGCCGGGCCAGCCGCCCTCGATATAATGAATGCCGAGCTCGTCCAGTTTCTGGGCGATATTGAGCTTATCGACCACGGAGAATGATATGCCCTCGCTCTGGGCGCCGTCTCTCAGTGTGGTGTCATAGAGTTGAACCGATGCCAATTTCTAGCCTCCCGCCTTCCCGGCGATTAAGTCCCCCATCTGCTTCGTCCCCACCTTGGTTTTACCTTCAGCCATTATATCATAGGTACGATAGCCCTCGCTTAGGACCTCGTTTACAGCGCTCTCAATGCCCTGTGCTTCCTTGGCCAGGCCGAAGGAGTAGCGCAGCATCATGGCCACGCTTAAAATCATGGCGATGGGGTTGGCCATGTCCAGACCGGCGCGGCGGGGGGCGCTACCGTGAATCGGCTCGTACATGCCGAATATCTTGGCCCCTTCCTGGGGCACCCCGGCCAGACTGGCCGAGGGCAGCATACCCATAGAGCCGGCCAGCATCGACGCCTCATCGGTGAGGATATCGCCGAACATGTTCTCGGTGACCAGCACGTCAAAGTAGGCCGGGTTCTGGATAATCCGCATGGAGCAGGCATCAACCAGCATATGGTCCAGCTCCACATCGGGGTATTTTTTGGCTACCTCCATCGCCACCTGCCGCCAGAGGCGCGAGGACTCAAGCACGTTGGCCTTGTCCACCGAGGTCAGCTTCTTGCGCCGGCCCCGGGCCAGCTCAAAGCCGACGCGGACGATGCGTTCAATCTCTTGCTCGGAGTAGGTCATGGAGTCGGTGGCCATTCTTCCCTTCGCTGTCTTCCAGCGTTTCTTGGGTCGGGCGAAGTAGAGCCCGCCGGTAAGCTCCCGGACGAAGACAAAGTCCACCCCCCGGATGACCTCCGGCTTGAGATTGGTCGAGTCGACCAGGACGGGGGAGACCTTGACCGGGCGCAGGTTGGCGAAGAGCCCCAGCCCCTTGCGCAGTGCGAGCAAGCCGTCTTCGGGGTGGACCTTGGCCTGGGGGTCGTCCCACTTGGGGCCGCCCACCGCCCCCAATAGCACCGCCCCCGAAGCGCGGCACATCTTCAATGTGTCATCAGGGAGCGCCGTTCCCGCCTCGTCAATGGCGACGCCGCCCACCAGCCCATAGTTTAGCTTAAAGCTGTGGCCGAACTTCTTGCCTACCGCCTCCAGCACCTTGATTGACTCGGTAGTGACCTCGGGGCCGACGCCGTCACCGGGTAAAACCGCTAGTTCAAATTGCACCTAAGCTTTCCTCCTAACCAGTCTCTTTTTGGTATATTCCACCAGCCCGCCGGCGGAGATAATCGCCGCCATGAAATCGGGGTAGGGGTTCGCTTTGAACTCCTTCTTACGGGTCAGGTTCTTTATCCTGCCCTTGGCTATGTCTACCTCCAGGGTGTCGCCGGCTTTGGTCTTGTCCACCGCCTCGGCGCACTCTAATAACGGCAGGCCGATGTTTATGGCGTTGCGGAAGAAGATGCGGGCGAAGCTTTTGGCTATGATACAGGAGATACCGGACGCCTTTAGGGCCAATGGGGCGTGCTCCCTTGACGAGCCGCAGCCGAAGTTGGTAGTGGCCATTATTATATCCCCCCGATTGACCTTCTTTACGAAGTTTTTATCAATAGCCTCCATGCTGTGCTTGGCCAGCTCCGCCGGCTCGGAGATGCTGAGGTAGCGCGCCGGTATGATGGCGTCGGTAT
>DAOUMQ010000202.1:0-4254 GCA_034410425.1 Dehalococcoidales bacterium
CCTAACAGAGGGGATGACGGAGATCGAATTTGGGGGTCACCTGGAAACCGTGGCCAAGGGGTACGGCCACGAGGGGCTCCTCAGGGTCAGGTCCCTTAACTACGAGGCCTACACATGGCACGTGCTGAGCGGGCCCACCGGCGGCATCGTGAGCCAGTCCGACTCCCCTATGGGCGGGCTCGGCCTTTCGCCCGCCTTTCCCGTGGGAGCAAGCCTCAAGGCAATGAGGGCCCATGAACCCATCCTGGTGGACTTTGGCACCTGCTACCACGGGTACCAGGCAGATGAGACCCGCATGTTTTCGATAGGCACGATGAGCAGGAAGTTCAGACAATATCACCGAGCTGGCCGCATTCTTTAAGGTTTTTCCCCTTTAGTAGTCCGTAGATAAAGCCGGTGGCGAAGGCATCGCCGGCGCCGGTGGTATCAATTTCAGCCATTGTACCCCGACCAGCCGATTCGATTAGGTATTCATTCCCGGCGTCTCTGATATAGCCGACGGCTTTTTTGCCCGGGCCGCCCCCCTTGCCCAGGGTAACCACGATTTTAGGACAGCCTTGCTCAAGGCAGCTTTCCGCCCCTGCCTTAACATCCTTGCCGGTCAGCCGCCTCATTTCGTCTTCGTTAATAAATAGAAGGTAACTCCGGCGCAGTATCGGCGCCAGGGCTTTGAGCCCCTTGGCGGCGTATAGTGACCCGGGGGCAAGGCTGAGCTTGACCGATGGGTCTAATTTGTCTATCAATTCCAGCAATACCTTGAACTGCTTATCGCCGGCAAAGGAGGAGAGGTGGAGCATTTCAGCCTGGTTTATATAGCCCAAGTCCAGGTCGCTTAGCTTAAGCAGGTTATTGGCGCCGGGCAGGACATAGAGTGAGCGCCTGCCCCGCCTATCGCTGAGGCACAGTACCGAGCCGGTCCTGGCTCTTGTTTTGGTCTTGATGCGGCTGGTATCAACGCCCACCGCTTTGAAGTCCCGGAGCAACACCTTGCCCTCGTCGTCGTTGCCAACGACGCCGCAGAAGCCGGCGCTCATCCCCAGTTTGCCCAGGCCGTAGATGGTGTTGGCGGCGGAGCCGCCGGGAGAGGATTTAGCTTCGCTTGCCACCGCCTCACCGTCGTTAAGAATGCGCTCTACCTTGTAGATATAGTCTATATTGAGCGCCCCCAGCCCGATTACCTGAATTTTGCTCATTTCTTTACCAACGTGCCTTATTTGTCCCACCCAGCCCGCCCTGCCGTGCAGGGGTAAATCCCCCTTAATCCCCCTTTTTCAAAGGGGGAGGGAAAAGAAAGTGTTAGAAGCTTAAGCTTTTGAGGGTGGGTTTGGGTGGGTAGCTAAACACCCTCAAAAACTCTCTTTTTATCCCCTTCCTCTAAAGGGCGGTGGGCGGGAAAAGATTTAAAAATCTACCCCAGCTTAGCCGCTTCCTCCCTGACCAGCTTTCTTATCCTCTTGTGAATTTCAATAACGTCTTTCAGGTCTTTTCTGCCCGATAGCCAGTGGAAGTAGTTTCTCTCATCTTTGCCGCCCAGTCTCTCTTCGTATTTCACCACCCTCTCCAGCCAGCGGCGGTCGCTCTTCTGCCAGGGCTCCATCACCCTCTGCAGGTCGCTGATGAGGGTAGAGGCCAGGCCCATGGTGGCGTAGGGCAGAGCATACTCATTGGCGTTGAAGGCAATGGCCAGCCCGCCTGCCTTCTCCACCGCCTGGAGCATTCTAAAATCGGTGATGCTATCGCCAATCACCGCCCAGCTGGACAGGGGCTGGTCGTATTTCTCGGCGAATTTTTTGAGGGCGGCTACCTTGCGCCGCCCGCCGACCGGCTTCACTTCTTTTATGGCGGCGCCGAGGCTGGTGGCGGGCAGCCTCTCCCAGAAGAATTTGTCCAGGCTCTGCTTGATTTTTTTGTCATCGGCGGGCGGGTGCAGTTTGAGGATTTCTGCTTCCGCCTGCTTCAGTAACTTGGTTTCTTCCTGGCTTAAGGTCGCCCGCATTTTATCCAGGGGGAAAGCGGTACAGGCGACATTATGGAGGTAGATGTCCAGTTTCTGGGTAATGTGCCGGGCGTATTGTTCGTAGCTGGTGCTGATGCAGAAGACCTTCCAGCTACTGGACTGGAGCCAGGAGATAAACTTGGCCACGCCGCCGGTGAGGCCGGCTTTAGCCGCCAGGGTGGCAATATCGTCCTCGGAGATATTGTGCAGAATAAGAAAGGGCACGATGAGGGCCAGGGTGTCCCCCGGCTCATAGTCCTTTCTCTCTTCCAGGGTGAGCAGGTCGTCGTAGCGGCTGATAACCTCGAAAATCTTATCGCCGTTGGGGAAGAGTTTCATCAGTTCGTAGGCGTTGTCTTGAGGAGAGAGGGGTCCTTCAAGGTCAAAACAGATGAATTTGGCCATTGCTTTCTACCTGATTTCTCTTGTTATTTAGCTTTGTTGCCCCGCCCCTTTGGTTTTTCTTCCCACCCAGCCCGCCCTACAGGGGTTTCACCCCTTTAAGACTCTCTCGCCCCGCCCCTTTAGTGGGGGGGCGTAATCCCTTCCACTTAAAGGGCGGTGGGTGGGAAAAGATTTAAAAAGGGGAGGCTAACGCCCCTTAACCCTTTTTAACCACCCGGTCTATCTCTTCGCTTAGATTATACCCCTTAATCGCTTTCCCGTCAGCATCGACCACCTTGCCCGCTTTTATCTTGACCCTGCCCTGGCTGAACGCCTTGAGGGTGGCGATTATCAGGGGGAACTCCCTGGCCAGCCCGTGCTGGCGGATAGTTTTAAAGAGGCGGTTGTTTTCCCCCTGGCTCCTTTTTATTTCTTCTATCGGTTTCCCCTTGATTTCCGCCCAGTGTTTGTCGAAGGGTTCGCCCCTGATGGGGAAGGTGCCGTAGGTCGCCGGCGGACCTTCGTCCAGCTCAGGGGTTACCAGGTGCATCATTACCCCGGTCTCTTGGGCCTGGCTTTCAATTAACTGCCAGATTACCTCCTGCCAGGTACCCTTGGGCCCGCCGGGGGCAGCCGGGTGGAGGTTAATCATATCGTATTTCCGGCACATCTCCTCGCCGACGATGAGCATATAGCCGGCCAGGACGCAGAGGTCGGCATCAAAGCCCTGCAGCCGTTTCATTACCTCACGGTCATAGCTGATGCGCCAGTTTGCGCCCTTTTGGGCTTTAAAGGGAGAGGAGGAGAAGCAGAGCAGGGGTACACCGTAGCTTTCCACCAGCTTGATGAAGAGGTCGCTCTCTCTGGCTTCGCCAGGTTCACGGTTGCAGAAGACAAAGGCTATCTCGGCCTTAATCTCACCCAGGGCGATGCTTCTTTGGGCTACGGTGAGCAGGTCTCTGGCGGCTTTATCCCGGCCGGTGGAAAACCAGCCCAGTTTATAGGTATTTATTGACCTTGTCCTCCTAAGTTTTGTTTCCCACCCAGCCCGCCCAAAAGAGGTTTCACCTCTCTTGACCTCTCTCACCCCCAACCCCGCCCTGTTTTCGGGTGTCTTATTTCCCACCCGCCCCAGCCCATATAAGCTCCGCTTCTATACTTTCTGCCCCACCCCGTTTTAGGGAGTGTTAAAGAGGTTTAGCCTCAGCTCGGCAGGGTGGGTTTGGGTGGGTAGCTAAACACCCTCTAAAACCCTCTTTTTACCCCCTTCCTTCAAGGTCAGCGAGTGGGAAAAGAGCTAAATATGGAGCTTGTTTTTCAGCCTGGCCCAGATGCTGGCGAAGTGGATTAAGGGGCTGGTACGGCGCCCTATGATTTTACCCTTTTTCAGGGCTTTAATGAAGTCGTCCCTGCCGTTAAACTCGGGCATCTCAACATAGGCGTGGCCTATCTCCCCGACGGTATGGGCGTCGCTGCCGGCGCCCTGGGTGATACCGTATTTTGCGGCGAAGGCTCTGGCTTTGGCCGAGTTCCAGCCGAGAATACTCCTGGCGTTGAATACCTCGACGATGTCAATCTGTTTGACTATCTCCTCCATTGTTGGGCCGCGTACCGCCGAATGGCGGAAGATATCGAAGGGGTGGGGTACGCATACCAGCCCGCCCTGAGCCCTGATACGGGAGAGCGTCTCCGCCACCGATAGCCCGCTGGGTATGGTCTTTTCCAGGAACATGCCCATGATTTCGCCGTACGGGGTCAGGATTTCCTCGGCCACGATTACCTTAAAAGGCGCTATTTCCCGCATTCTCAGCGCCCCCTCGGCGGTGCCGTGGTCGCAGACAGCGATGCAGTTTATCCCGAGCTTTAGGCAGCGG
>DAOUMQ010000203.1:0-1693 GCA_034410425.1 Dehalococcoidales bacterium
CAACCCCCAGTTTATCTTGTGCTCGGCGACGATAGCCAACCCCGGTGAGCACGCCCAGAAGCTGGTGGGCCTGCCCTTTACCGTGGTCGATAATGACGGTTCTCCCCACGGCGGCAAGGAATTCGTCTTCTGGAACCCACCGATTATAGATAGCGCCCGCAGCATCCGCCGCAGCGCCAACGGCGAGGCGGCCAGCCTCTTCGCCGAGCTGGTGAGCAGTAATACCCGCAGTCTGACCTTCGTCCGCACCCGCCAGCTGACTGAGGTTATCTATAACTATACCAAACACAAGCTGGCCGGAATCGACTCCGCTCTGCCCAAGAACATAAAGCCCTATCGGGCGGGCTATCTCCCCGAGGAAAGGCGCAAGATAGAGAAGGAGCTCTTCGGCGGCGAGCTTACCGGCGTGGTGGCCACCACCGCCCTGGAGCTGGGTATTGACATCGGCGACCTGGATGCCACCGTGCTCACCGGCTATCCGGGAAGCATCGCCAGCGCCTGGCAGCAGGCGGGGAGAAGCGGGCGGAGTCAGGACAAGTCCTTGAGCTTTCTCATCGGGCTGGACAACCCCCTCGACCAGTATTTCATGCGCCACCCCGATTCCTTTTTCGGCAAGAGCTTTGAAAACGCCCTGGTCAACCCCGACAACCCCTATATCCTGAGAGCTCACCTGCTGTGCGCCGCCTGGGAACTGCCCCTGGACGCTAAGGACGAGGAGTTCTTTGGCCCCGCCTCGGCCGGGGAGATAGCCAGTTTGGAAGAGCAGGGCTTACTCCGACAGCGCAAAGACAAATGGTACCCGGCGCCGTCGGTTATTTACCCGGCCCAGGGGATAAACATCCGCTCCACCTCTGGGGAGAACTTCGCCATTATCGATACCTCAAACGGCTCCCTGTTGGAAACGATTGAAGCCAGCGTGGCCCTCTTTTTTATTTTCCCCGGCGCTATCTACCTCCACCAGGGGGAATCCTATCTGGTTGAGGAGCTTGACCTGCACAGCCGCACCGCCTTTGCTAAGCCGGTTACGGTCAACTACTACACTCAGGATAAGGAAATCACCGACCTTCATATCCTTAAGGTTCTCCGGGACAAGACCTGCAGCCAGAGCAAGGTGTACTTGGGCGAGGTCGAGGTTACCACCAGGGTGGTCGGTTTCAAGAAGAAGGCGCAGTTCACCGAGGAGATAATCGGTGAAGAGCCTTTAGACCTGCCCCCTCAGCGTTTCCCCACCGTCGCCCTCTGGTTCGACCTGCCCCCGGAGGTAGTAAAGCGGGTGGATGGGGCGCAGCTGGACTTTGCCGGCGGTCTGCACGCCGCCGAGCACGCCGCCATCGCCATCCTGCCCCTCTTTGCCCTCTGCGACCGCAACGATATCGGCGGTGTCTCCACCCCCCTCCACCCCGATACCGGTCGTCCCCAGGTATTTATCTACGATGCCCATCCCGGCGGCGTTGGCATTGCCGAGAAGGGCTTTGACCTGGTGGAGGAGTTGTGGCAGACTACACTAGAGGCAATAAAGGAGTGCCCCTGCGAGGAGGGCTGTCCCAGTTGCGTTCAGTCGCCGAAGTGTGGCAATAATAATAAGCCCCTGGATAAAAAGGCGGCGCAGATGCTATTGGAAGGGTTGCTAAAGGAATAGGTCTATTTTCCCACCCACCCGCCCTTAAGAGGTTTCACCTCTTATAAATCTCAT
>DAOUMQ010000204.1:0-2451 GCA_034410425.1 Dehalococcoidales bacterium
TATCTGGATAGCATGGCGCAAAGCTCGTTATCTATACGCTGGGGCAAGACCACCGGGAACCGCGTGCCGATACGAATGATTTCAACGTGCTCTATCCTTCTTAGCCGGGAGATAATGTCCTCTAGGTGGGGGGTAGAAAGGGTCAAGGGGTCGCCACCGGAGATGACAACATCCCTGATAGTCTTGTGGGCACGGATATAGCCCAGCATGGCTTCGACCTCGCTGGCAGTGCGCACCCACCCCCCGTTCCGCCACTCCCTCTTGCGCGTGCAGTGTCGGCAGAGCATGGGGCAGATATCGGTCAGCACCATCAAGACCCGGTCGGGGTAGCGGTGGACCAGGCCGGGGACAACCGAGTCCCTTTTCTCCTCAAGGGGGTCTTCTGAGCCGATGCCGGCCAGGGCTACCTCCTCAAAAGAAGGCACCGCCTGCTTCCTGATGGGGTCATCGGGGTCGTCGGGGTCAATCAGGGAGAGGTAATAAGGAGTTACCGAGAGCGGGTACTTGACGGTTACCAGCTTGAGCCGTGCCTGCTCTTCAGCGGTCAGGGGTATGAACCTGGCTAACTGCTCAACGCTGGTAATCCGGTTGCGGAAATGCCACTTCCAGTCGTTCCAGAGGCTATCGGGTATGTGCCCAAAGAACCGTCTCTGGGCGCCAGTACCGGGAGGCTCTTCTTCAAGAGCAACTATAGCGGTTGCACCGGGGGGCTCTTCTTCAGCCTCGCTGTTACTATCAATAAAATATTTTTCTGCCCTGGGGGCAGGCTGACTTTTCATATTTAAAGGCGTCTTCACCTTGCTTTAATCTCCTCTTATAGCTAGATTTGGTACATCGGGCTGGCTTCTGAAGTTACATTTCTGGCCCTTTCCTCCTCAAAATAGTTAGGAAATGCTTGCCCTAACATAGTTTTTATGTTATAATATTCTGGAATTATATTTCATCAATAAATTATACTCCTTTTTCACCAATTGTCAAGTGGTTTTAAGCTATTTTTGTTAAAAATACTTTCGCCAGGAGGTGCCGGCATGCGGAGATGGAAGTTTGTTACCAACCATGCCCTGGTGCTCTGTCTGATTGCCCAGCAACCCAGAATCACCGCCCGGGAAATCTCCATGAACATAGGTATCACCGAGAAGGCTACCCGGGGCATCATCTCTGACCTTGAGGCTGATGGCTACGTCACCAAGGCCAGGGAGGGAAGGCGCATCAGGTATGGTATCGACACGGAGCTACCGCTCCGGCACAAAATGAAGCAGGACAAGGCGGTTGGAGCCCTCCTAGAAATCCTGGGGTGGGAGAAGCAAAACCGGCAGGTAAAGAGTGCGGCCTGAAGCCGGCGAAGGTCAGCGGTCGCTGGTTGTAGGTTCGAGTCCTATTCGGGGAGCCGGGTTTTTATTTCCCCCCAATCCCCTCCCCTATTTCAAATCCAGTATCTATTCCCACCCACCACCCTATGGTGTCTTCTCTTCCTTGCATAGCTTGGGAATGTCTTTGCCGTAGACTCGTATTTATGAAAAAGGGCAGAATATACAACTCCACCAAGTTTACTGTCTGTGGTATCCCTAACCACCAATGGTAGCATCGCGCGGCAACTGGGGTAGCCCGCCGGCAACATTTATGGTTTCACCGCTAACAAATGCCGAAAGCTCTGATGCCAGGAACAAGGCGGCCCCGGCGATATCCTCCGGCGTACCTACTCTCTGCATGGGCACCTCTTTCTTGGCAATCTCGGCGAAATAGGCATCTTTATCCGGGATGTCCCTGGTCACGGGCTCCCAGAATGGGGTACGGATGGGCCCCGGTAGAATAACATTCACCGTGATATTGAAAGGGGCCAATTCAAAGGCCAGGTTATAGGTTAAACCCAGCACTCCGGCCTTAGCCGAATGATAATGGACAACGGAAACGGCCGGGTGGACCGCGCCTAAAGAAGAGACGTTTATAATCTTGCCGTATTTGTTCTTTTTCATGTGGGGCACAACCGCCTGGCAGCATAAAAAGACGCTCTTTAGATTCAGGTTTAAGGACTTATCCCACTGCTCTTCACTCACCTCGTCAAGAGAGCCCTTTGGGTCGGGGACTCCTCCGGCATTATTTACCAGGATATCCACCTTGCCAAACTTTTTAATAGTCTGTTCCACCATATCTTTTACCTGGCGGCTTACGGTGACGTCACAGGGGACAAAGATCCCCTCACCGCCTTTTTGGGAGACCTCCTCGGCCGTTTTCTTTCCTTCGGCCGCGGCAACATCGGCGATAACCACCGAGCAACCCTCGGCGGCGAACTTGAGGGCGATGCCTCTGCCGATTCCCATGGCACCACCGGTAATAATGGCGACTCTATTCTTAAGCAACACCTTCTGCCTCCTAAAGGGTATTTCCTAGCTATCGATTTGGTCAATCTATATGTTATACTATCTCACTGTAAAGGGTGTAGACAATGTTAGC
>DAOUMQ010000205.1:0-2240 GCA_034410425.1 Dehalococcoidales bacterium
GTGCAGGCATCGCTGCAGGTCCGGGCTTACGACGCGGTGGCGGCCTTTAACACACCGGCTGCCTTCTACGCCACCCTGGTTGGGCGAGCTGCGCGCATCCTGGATGTCGATGCCGCCTTGTGTTTGCAGATGCGTGAGCGACACCTGCAGGGCGACGGTAGCCGCCTTCGCACCTCCTGGTAAAGTGTTTGCCAGTAATAGCTCCGCTGGGGCAGGCGGCGACGCAGACGCCGCAGCCCTTGCACAGCGTTTCGTTGATTCGGCTCACCTGCTTTTCCTCATCGAAGGAGATAGCGTGGAAGGGACAGAGGTCGGAGCATGTCTTACATCCGGAACAGAGTTCCTCGTTAACTACCGCCGTGGCGGCTTCAATCTCTATCGAGCCAGCGCTAATCGTGGCCAGAGCCCGCGCCGCCGCTGCTGAAGCCTGAGCCACCGTCTGGGGAATATCCTTGGGCGACTGACAGCAACCGACGACGAAGATACCATCGCTCATGGTAGCCACCGGGTCGAGCTTAGGGTGTTTCTCTAAGAAGAAGCCATCGGCGCTGCGGCTGAGGGAAAAGAGGCGGGCAATACTCTCAGCATCCGCTCTCGGCTCAAGAGCCGTGCTCAAGACCACCATATCAACGGGAACACGGCGCTGGCGCCCGATGAGGGTGTCCTCGCCGATGATGATAAGCTTGCCTTCCTCTTCAGAGCTCTCGGCAATATCGGTTACCTCGGCGGGGCGCCCGCGGATGAATATCGTCCCCTCTTCCAGGACGCGGTTATAGAACTCCTCAAAACCTTTGCCCACGCACCTGAGGTCGATATAGAACTCGTATATCTGTGAGCCGGGGACGTGCTCCCTTATCATATGGCCGAGCTTCATCGAGTACATACAGCAAACCTGCGAGCAGTACTCGTGATACTTCTCATCACGGCTGCCCACGCAGTGGATGATACCCACCGTCTTGGGGTGAGAGCCGTCTTTTAACAGCACCTCGCCGGCGGTCGGCCCCGAGGCATTAATCATCCTCTCAAACTCTAAGGCCGAGAGGACGTTATCCAAGCGCCCGTAGCCGTACTGGTAGAGCGGGGTCGGGTCGAAGGCATCATAGCCGGTAGCTATAATTATATTGCCGATCTCCACCTCAACCGTCTCTTCCACCATATCCTGGTCGATGGCCCCGACCTGGCACGCCTTGACGCACTCCAGACAATCCGAGCAAACGCCGCAGTTCAAACAGCGCTTGGCTTCGGCAACAGCTGCTTTCTCATCATAGCCCAGCTCAACCTCGGCAAAGCCTGCCCGTTTCTTAACGTCGAGGGTGGGCATAGCCTGCCTGGCTTTTGTCTCCACCCCCTCTTTGGATACGTCTTTCACCTTTTCCAGAGGGGCGGGCCTGCCTTCTTTGAGGTCGACCCCCCTGAGGTAGCGGTCTATAGAGATGGCGGCTTCCTTGCCCGTCGCCACCGCGGCAATGACGTCAGCCGGACCGGAAACGACATCGCCGCCGGCAAAAACGCCTTCAATATTCGTCTGCAGGGTGGTCGCGTCGACGACCACAGTCCCCCAGTTGGTGTATTCCAGCTCCTTGGGAAGCGCTGACTTGTCAACACTCTGCCCGATAGCCATAATCACGCTATCGACGCTCATGTCGAACTCCGAGCCTTCAATGGGCTCAGGGCGCCGCCGGCCGCTGGCGTCGGGCTCGCCCAGCTTCATCTTAATGCACTGAATACCGGTTACTTTCTCGCCCTTGGTAATAACTTTAACCGGTGCCGCCAGGATATGGAGCTTGATTCCCTCCCTCTCGGCTTCATCCACTTCTTCGCTGGCGGCGGGCATCTCGGCCCGGGAGCGCCGGTAGACGATGGCAACCTCTTTAACCCCCAGCCTCTTGGCCACCCTGGCGGCATCTATAGCCGCGTTGCCGCCGCCGATAACGGCCACCCTCTCCCCGAGGGCAACCTTGGTCCCCAGCTTCGTCTTTTTCAAAAAGTCGAGGGCATGGATGACGCCCTTGGCGTCCTCACCGGGGATGCCCATCTTCTGGCTTATCCCGGCACCGGTAGCCAGGAATATCGCCTGATAGCCCTGATTGAAGATGTCCTCAAGCTTCTGCACCGGGCTCTTGGTCTTTATCTCCACCCCCAGCTCTTCGACATAGCTGATTTCATTATCAAGCACTTTCTGGGGCAGCCTGTACTCAGGGATGCCGTAGCGCAGCAGTCCGCCCGCCTTAGGCGCCGTC
>DAOUMQ010000206.1:0-2129 GCA_034410425.1 Dehalococcoidales bacterium
CTGTCTCATCAACTACCCAAATACCAGAAACTTCAGGTTTTAGTTGCTCTAGGGTGTTAACCGCCTTCAGGGTGTAACCTATCACCCACCGGTAGACAGTAGACTCTGATACTGGATTATCATAGGTCTCTGCTAGGTGTCTGGCTATATTTGAGAAGGACATCCCGTCATAAAACATATTGAGGGAAGCTCCGATTTGCTCGGCTGGTGTTTGCTTCTTGTACGGAGTATCTTTAGCAGTAAACTTGCGCACACACTTCTGGCAGATATATTCCTGAATGCCCTTGCGATTGCCATATTTCATAATGTCTTCTGAGCCACACCACTTGCACCTGATAGGCTGAGGCTCAGTATAGTGGTGCTCAGCTAGTTCAGCTACTGCCTTATCAACCTGCTTTTCCTTTTCCAGTTCAGCAATTATCTTCTCTAGGTCTTTGTTTTCCTTCATCTCCCTCTCCAAAATTTATAGGGAATTGCTTAGAATACCACTCCAAACCATCAGCCAATGCATATATACGAGCATCTTCAGTATCTATGACAAACTGTTTAGGCACATTGCAGGTCAATGTAAATGTATATGGTTTAGCCTTTGATAATGTTACAGGCGCTTGTAATTTCAGGTCAAAAGGTGCTGTATCTCCTTGTATCTTTGCATCAAATTTTTCTCCCCAGAATTCCAAAGCAACAATATCTAATATCATCGGTTTTGGAGGCGTTAAAATTATATCTATAATCACCTGTTTATCTCCTGCAGGATAACCACCAAAAGCCTCGTCATAATAACCAGAGGCTTCAATCCCCCTGACCTTTGCTCCTATCTTTAAGGGTTTAACTGGTGGAGTTCTCCCTTTGCTTCTCCATCCAACGATTAACAAGACAACGCCAGCAATAATGAGTATAACTGATATTATCAGAGCCCATATGCTCTGTCCTAACCAAGCTAACACACCACCACCCCCAAGCCCAACACAAATTGAGGCGATACCAACTTTACCCTGCATAGAACCTCTCTTATCCAGAGGCGGGCTAGCCTATCTAACATAGCCCACCCCCTGTGGAGTATACCACTTTTTGTGGGGGTATAAACCACCTTGCATGAGAACCTCCACATATAAAAGCTTGCAATTGCCAAACAAAAGTGCTATACTATTAGATTAAGTAGAATAAAAAAGGACCTTTAAGCCGGTCCGGTGAGACTGGCAAGGGAAAGATGGAAAACAGGGTGCAAGACCTCTTGCCAGTAAAGGTAAGAGGTTATTTTTATGTCAAGAAAAGTGATAATGACCCAGGACGACATCAAGCGCACCCTGGCCCGCATCGCCCACGAGATTATAGAGCGCAACAAGGTCATTGAAAACCTGCTGCTGGTGGGCATGCACACCCGCGGCGTGCCCCTGGCTAAGAGGCTGGCTACCAATATAGAGGACTTCGCCAAGCTGAAAATAGCCGTGGGCGCACTGGATATCAGCCTCTACCGCGACGACCTCTCCTCACTGGAACTAAAACCCACCGTCAAGAGCACCGATATCCCGGCCAGCGTCGACGGCAAGTCCATAGTGCTGGTTGACGACGTTTTATATACCGGGCGCAGTATCAGGGCGGCTATGGACGCCCTCATCGACCTGGGAAGGCCGAGGTCAATCCAGTTAGCTGTGCTCATCGACCGCGGCCACCGCGAGCTGCCGATAAGGGCCGACTACGTGGGCAAGAACATGCCCAGCTCCCGCCATGAGGAAATACAGGTCCAGCTAAGGGAAAGCGACGGCGTGGACGAGGTAGCCATTATCCCCGTGCCGGAAGCCGAGGAGGAGCAATGAGGACAGAACAGCGGATAAAGACGGTAGCCCCCAAACCGACGGCAACCTGGCGGCACCGCCATATCCTTGATATTGACGACTTCAGCCGGGAGGAAATCGAGTTTGTCTTTCAGACCACCAGAGCCATGAAGGAAGTCTTGTCCCGACCGATTAAACGGGTGCCGGCGCTGAGGGGCAAGACCCTGATAACCCTGTTCTACGAACCGAGCACCCGCACCCGCTTGTCCTTTGAGCTTGCCGCCAAGAACCTGGGCGCCGATGCCGCCAGTTTGAGCGCACCGGCCAGCAGCGTGGCCAAGGGGGAGTCCCTGG
>DAOUMQ010000207.1:0-3614 GCA_034410425.1 Dehalococcoidales bacterium
CCCAGGGCATTGACCAAATGAAATAATTAGGATACACTTGGGGTGTGGTATACTCAAGTGTTTCAGGTATGAACTATGGTCACAGGGCGGGAAACCCCTGTCCTTTGAGCCTGCCCGGCTACGGCCGTGAATCTGATATAGGTGAGGTAAATAGCACTCGTCATAAACGAGTGATGTAGGATTTGACCCCTTCTACCCAATCACTATTCTCTTTAAAGACAGCCGACTATAGGTGCTTACCTGCTAACGTGAGGTAAGCGGAGGGAAGGGAAAGATGAAGAAGATGGATGAAACCAACGTAGGTCACAATCTGCTTCGGTCTCGCCTGGAGAGCGAGCAAAAGCGGTTAAATGAAGAGTTAGAGCAGTTGAAGTCCAGCGTCCGCCCGGCTGAGGAAAGGCGGGAGGGTAGCCCCTTTGGCAAGAGGGAGGAGGAGGCTACCGAGAGCTTTGAATTTGAGAGGCGGCTGACCATGGAAAAGCGCCTTATCGACCAGCTGGCCGGGGTGGAACACGCCCTGCAAAAGTTTAAAGACGGGACCTACGGCTTATGCGATAACTGCGGGCAGCCGATAAGCCCCGACCGATTGGAAGCGCTGCCTCAGGCGAGCTTATGCTTGCGCTGTAAGGAGCTTCAGGCGAAGGATGCCAAAGGCAAGTAGTCTCCAGGTCAGGCGGGGGCACCTGCTCTTTTTCCTTACCGCCGCGCTGGTGCTGGTTGCCGACCAGCTCACCAAGCTCTGGATAAGGTCCAGCCTAATGGTAGGGGAGACGCTCTGGAGCTGGGGCATATTTGATATATACCGCACCGAGAACACCGGCTCGTCATTCGGCTTATTTCGGGGCCACCTCTTGCCCCTGACTATCGTTGCTATCGTCGGTATCGCTTTAATCCTGGTATATACCCTTATTCTTCACCCCCGCCTCTTCCCGCCCAACCGTCAGCTGGGCAAGGTGGCCCTGGGCTTGATTCTGGGCGGCACCATCGGCAACCTGATTGACCGGATATGCAGTCTGGCCGCCCCTTCGCATTTTGGCGGCGTCACCGATTTCCTCGGCCTCGGCTGGTGGCCAGCCTTTAACGTTGCCGATTCGGCTATAGTTATCGGCGCTATTCTCTTCGCTTATTGCCTGCTCGTCCTAATCTTCGAGAAGCGTTAAAATTTCCTTTCCGATGATGGACAAGGTATATAGTTTTACCGCCGATGAGAAGGGTGCTCGCCTGGACAAGTACGTCGCCGCCAAGCACCCCGAGCTTTCCCGGAGCCACGTCCAGAGGCTCATTGCCGATGGCCTTGTTACCGTCAACGGGCAGGCGGCTAAGCCGGGGCACCGGCTGAATATCGGCGATAGGCTAAAGGTTGTTGTTCCCCCCGCCCCACCCAGCCGCCTGGAGCCTGAGGCGATGCCCCTGAATATCCTCTATGAAGACGATGACCTCTTAGCCGTGGACAAGCCCGCCGGTCTTACCGTCCACCCCGCCCCGGGACACCCCAGCCATACCCTGATAAATGCCATCCTGGCCCACTTTCCCCACCTGGCTGACATCGGCGACTCGCTGCGCCCCGGGGTCGTCCACCGGCTGGACAAGGACACCTCGGGGGTGATGCTGGTGGCTAAGAACAGCTCGGCTCAAATCAACCTTGGCCAGCAGTTCAAGAGCCACTCGGTGTCCAAAGCCTACCTGGTGCTGGTCAAGGGTAAACTCACCCCGGAGGAGGGCGTTATCGAGGCCGATATCGGCCGCGACCCACGTAACCGCAAGCGCATGGCGGTGGTAGACAAGGGCAGGGAGGCCCGCACCGAGTACAGCGTTATCAGGTACATCGGCGATTACACCCTGCTTGAGGTCAGGCCCGAGACGGGGCGCACCCACCAGATAAGGGTGCACCTGGCGGCCATCGGCTTTCCGGTGGTGGGGGACAAGGTCTACGGGGTCAAGTCCCCGCATTTATCCCGCCAGTTCATGCATGCCTGCCGCCTGGGCTTTAAGCTGCCCTCCACCGGTGAGTACATTGAGTTCAAGTCCGAACTGCCGCCGGATTTAGAGCAGGCGCTCAAAGATATTGGGTAGGTTTTCCCCCTTTTAAAAAGGGGGATTAAGGGGGATTTCCCTGTCTTGCCCCGCCCCCAGGTCTTTCTTCCCACGTTTTTCGTCCCACCCAGCCCGCCCAAAAGAGGCTGGTGCCTCTCTTTAACTCTCCCCGCTTACGCCCTCCTAATAGGGGTGTCAAAAGAGGGGGCGAAGCCCCCTCTTCTAAAAAACCCTTCCCCCTTTCCCTGGAAGGGAGAGGGGGATACAGGGGGTGAGGGTGCTAAAAACTCTAGAATAATAACGGGTGGGGTGGTAGAATATCTAAGCAATGACTAAACCAGTCCGAGTCCGCTTTGCCCCCAGCCCCACCGGCTATCCCCATGTCGGCAATATCCGCACGGCCATGTTCAACTGGCTCCTGGCCCGCCACACTGGCGGCAAGTTCATCCTGCGCATTGAGGACACCGATGTCGCCCGCAAGGTGGAGGGCGCGGTCAAGGCCATCATGGACAGCCTGCGCTGGCTGGGCATTGACTGGGACGAGGGCCCCGATGTCGGCGGGGGCTACGGCCCCTACTACCAGTCAGAGCGCCTGGAGCTTTACCACAAAGCCGCCGAAAAGCTCGTCGCCCAGGGGGACGCCTACTACTGCTACTGCTCCCCGGAACGATTAGAAGAACTGCGCGCTGAGCAGGTGAGGCGCAAACAGCCCCCCGGGTATGACCGCCTCTGCCGAAACTTGAGCCAGGAGGAGCGGGCCAAAAAGGAAGCCGAGGGCATCAAGCCGGTGGTGCGCTTTAAGACCCCGCTGGAAGGGCAGACCGCCTATAAAGACGTCATCTGGGGGCAGGTGGTCGTTGACAACAGCACCCTGGACGACTTCGTCCTGCTCAAATCGGACGGCTTTCCCACCTACCATCTGGCCAATGTCGTCGACGACCACGCCATGAAGATAAGCCATGTCATCCGCGCCGAGGAGTGGATTTCCAGCACCCCCCGCCACCTTCTCCTCTATAAAGCCCTGGGCTTAGAGCCGCCGCAGTTCGTCCACCACGCCATGATTCTGGGCCCCGACCGGGCCAAGCTGAGCAAGCGCCACGGCGCCGTGTCCATCCTTGACTACCGCGAGGCGGGCTACCTGCCCCAGACCATGTTCAACTTCCTGGCCCTAATCGGCTGGTCTCTGGACGATAAGACCGAGCTCATGTCCCGCCAGGAGCTGATCGACAACTTCTCCCTGGAGAGAATCGGCAAGACGGGCGCCATCTTCAACCGGGAGAAGCTGGACTGGATGAACGGCGTCTATATCCGCCAGCTGACCGCCGAGGAGTTCTTCGAGGCGGCACAGCCCTACATAATGGAAGACCTTGACGCCGGCAAGGCGTTGATAGAGGACGAGGAATACGTCAGGGACGTCCTGCCCCTGGTACAGGAGCGCGCCCGAACTTTGCTTGAGGTGGTCGAGCTGACCCGCTTTTTCTTTACC
Organism: Dehalococcoidales bacterium; assembly: GCA_034410425.1. Classification (GTDB taxonomy): domain Bacteria; phylum Chloroflexota; class Dehalococcoidia; order Dehalococcoidales; family BS750m-G39; genus DUEC01. The sequence continues at coordinate 3,521 of DAOUMQ010000207.1, forward strand.
GACCAGCTTGAATACGCGTCCGAACTGCTCATCGGCAAGAACATGGATAAGGCCGCCACAATTAAAGCTTTAAATGCGGCTCTGGATAAACTAA
>DAOUMQ010000208.1:0-1721 GCA_034410425.1 Dehalococcoidales bacterium
CCGCCCGGGCAAAAGCTCACCGAGAAGTGGCCCGCCCTTCACCACGGCTCGGTGCCCGATATCGATATTTCAAAGTGGCAATTCACCATCTCCGGTCTGGTGGAAGAGGAGAGAAAACTTAATTACCGGGAGTTTACGGCGCTGCCGCAGGTAAAAGTGTCCTCCGATATTCACTGCGTCACCGGCTGGTCGAAGCTGGACAACCTCTGGGAGGGGGTTAGCGCCAGCCAGATAAAACAGCTGGTCAAAATCCTGCCCGATGCCGGCTTCGTCATGGTGCACTCCGTAGGCGGCTTTACCACCAATCTTTCCTTTAACGATTTCTTCCAGCCCGACGTCCTCTTTGCTATAAAGCACAACGGCCAGCCTTTGACCGAAGCCCACGGCTATCCCTTAAGGCTGGTGGTGCCCCGTCTCTATTTCTGGAAGAGCGCCAAGTGGGTCAACGGCGTTGAGTTTATGGACGCCGACAAGCCCGGCTTCTGGGAGTCCTACGGCTACCACAACCGCGGCGACCCCTGGAAAGAGGAGAGGTATAGCCGCTAGGCTTTAGCCCGCTTTCGGTTGAAAATCAGCCAGCCCCCCCCCACCCCACCCAGAATCACCGCCATCCCGGCCGTCCCCAGAGCGCAGAAGAGGGCGGCATCGTAGAAGAACTCCTCGGTAAAGAGCAGGGTCATATAGCCCTCGGCGTACCAGAACTCGTTGGTGAAGAAGAGCAGGTGGAAATTCCAGAAGAGACGGTCAAAGCCGAGCAGTGTCCCCAGCCCCAGTGCCAGCATCAGCCCCAGGGTGACACTGCCGCCGATGACCAGCCCCCAGGCCAGCCTGGGCCGGTATCTTCTTTTGCGCCAGAAGAGGCTGACGGCGGCGTAAGCCAGGACATAAGCCAGCGTCCCGCCTAAAAGCCAGTAGTCTAACCAGACCAGCCCTTTTACATCCCTGAAGTGGATGGTTTCCTCCGGGGTAAAAAGCTGGGACGGCTCGCCGTCTATTATCACGGTGATGCTTAAGGGCTCCTCGCCGGAGTTAAAGTAGCCGATTATCTGGTCGGCAATTTCTTCCAGGTCGAGCTCGGCCAGCTCCGGAGTCTGAGGCAGGCTGTACTTTTCAAAGCCGTAGTTATAGAGCCAGTGGCTGTTTAGCGCCCAGCACAGGCTGGCGCTGAGCAGTAGGACGGGAAGGCATAGTATGAAGAGCCACTTGGCGATAATGCCCAAGATTTTCAGCTTCATTGCTTTTAGAGATTTTACACCGTCGGGGTTAAAAAGAATAGGGCGTCTTTCGTCCCACCCTAACCCACCCTCATAAGCTGCGCCTCTGAAACTCTGTTACCCCGCCCCGTTTTTAAGACAGGTTTTTCTTCCCACCCAGCCCGCCCCCGTAGGCTGGTGCCTTTAATCTCTTGCCTTCAGGGGTGCTGTAATAGGGGTGAAACCCCTGTAGGGTGGGAAGGGTGGGAAGTGAGACCTAAGACCATATATTCCCCCACCCCAAAATGAGAAAGTCAGAGAGAGGCAAAGCCTCTTTTGGGTGGGTGGGTATGGGCAGCGAGACAACCGATAAAAATGGTGGAGGGGGGCAATCAAAGATTTCTTTATTTTTTAAAGTCGTTATGTCTTAAAAATATATTCCCAAAAGCCAACCCTGTTGTTATAATAAATTCAGAGCCATGTTCAACCACCTCCATGTCCATACCGAATACAGCCTGCTTGACGGCA
>DAOUMQ010000209.1:0-4973 GCA_034410425.1 Dehalococcoidales bacterium
CCTTGTCGGCCTGTTCCAGCGTTTTAGCTACGTGGCCCATATCGCCGCAGGCCTCTTTTACCCCGATGATGTTATCAATCCGGCTCAACCTGACGATGGTCTCCACTGACATATTGATGACCACGCGGGAAGGTATGTTGTACATGATAATGGGCAGGCTGGTGCTATCGGCCACGGCCTTGAAGTGCTGGTAGATGCCCTCCTGGGTGGGCTTGTTATAGTAGGGGACTACCAGCAGGCAGGCGTCGACGCCGATTTTCTCGGCGGCTTCGGTGGCGGCCACCGCTTCGGCGGTGCTGTTAGAGCCGGTGTAGGCAATGATTTTTCCACGCTTGCCCACCGCCGCCTTCACCTCGGTGAAGAGGCGCTTTTCCTCCTCGCGGACCAGCGTCGGCGATTCACCGGTGGTAGCCGCCAGCACTACGCCGTCGCTCCCGGAGTCAATCAAGGCTAAAGCTAATTTCTTGGCTTGCTCATAGTCGACTGCCCCTTTCTGGTCGAAGGGGGTCACCATAGCCGTCAGCAATCGTCCCAGTTCTTTCATCTTGCCTACCTCCCCGGTTTCAGCCAGTCCCGCTTAATCATCTCCTCGGCAATCTGGATGGTATTCAGCGCCGCCCCCTTGCGCAGGTTATCGGCGACAATCCACATCACCAGGCCGTTGGGGTGGGAGGCGTCGCGGTGAATGCGCCCGACGAAGACCTCGTCGGTGTCAGCCGCCGACCAGGACTGGGGATAGAGGCTGATGGCCGGGTCGTCCAGCACCTTGACCCCCGGCGCCTGGGCCAGTATGCGCCTGGCTTCATCGGGGGACATGGGCTGGGAGAATTCCAGGTGTACCGCCTCGCTGTGCCCGATAAATACCGGCACCCGGGCGCAGACCGCCGAGATGGCGATATCGGGGGCGTGCATTATCTTCCTGGTCTCCTCCACCATCTTCCACTCTTCCTTGGTGTAATCGTTATCAAGGAAGACGTCTATCTCGGGCAGTATATTAAAGGCTATCTGGTGGGGGTAGACATGGGGGACGGTGGTCTGCCCCTCCAGCACCTGCTTTGACTGTTCGGTCAGCTCCTCCACGGCGGCTAGGCCGGTGCCCGATACCGACTGGTAGGTGGCGGCAACGATGCGTTTGATGGGATTAGCCTTGTGCAGGGGGTAAATGGCCACTACCATCTGGATGGTGGAGCAATTGGGATTGGCGATAATGCCCTTATGCTTCTTGATGTCCTCGGGGTTGACCTCGGGCACCACCAGGGGCACCTTGTTGTCCATGCGCCAAGCCGAGCTGTTATCGATAACCACAGCTCCTGATTGGGCGGCTATGGGCGAGAAGTAGCGGCTGGTCTCAGCCCCCGCTGAGAAAAGGGCGATATCTATCTTCTGGAACGACTCGGGGACAGTCTCCTTGACCACTACCTCGCGGTGAGAAACAAAGAGCTTCTTGCCGGCGGAGCGGTCTGAGGCCAGGAGCTCAATGGAGTCTATGGGGAATTCGCGTTGCTCCAGTACCTTGATGAACTCCTGCCCCACCATTCCGGTGGCGCCGACAATAGCTACTCTAAACTTCTTCATCACTTGTTCTCCAAACCGAGCAGGCTCTCCAGCCCGTAGGTGAAGCCCTTTTGCTTGACCGCCTCCCTGACGGCGAGCATCACCCCGGGCATAAAAGCCTCCCGGCTAATCTGGTCGTGCCGTATTCTTAAGGTCTGCCCTTCTCCGCCCAGCATTACCTCCTGGTGTGCCATCAGGCCGGGCAGGCGCACGCTGTGAATGCTGATGCCTTCAACCGGCTCCCCCCGGCTGGCCAATTTCTTGCCCGCCTGAGGGGTAGAAAACGGTTTACCTCTGGCTTTAGCCATGGCTCTGGCCGTAGACAGGGCGGTGCCGGAAGGGGCGTCGACCTTGCCCTCGTGGTGCATCTCTATGATTTCGGCATAGTCCAGGTATTTCCCGGCTATCCGGGACAGGTGCATCATCAGCACCGCTCCCAGGGCGAAGTTGGGCGCCACCACGGCCCCAATCTTATGAGCCTTAACCAGGCTTTCAATCTCTTTAATGTTTTGGGCGCTAAGCCCGGTGGTGCCTATCACCAGGTTAACGCCGTTTTCGGCGGCCAAACGCACCGCCGGCAACACCGCCTCGGCGGTGGTGAAGTCCACCATTACCTCTGGTTTACCTTCGGTGATAATGGGCTCCAACTCGGGGGAAAGGAGAATTCTACCCGAGCCGTCAGGCAAAGTCAAGTAGTCCTCGGTTGCCTTTGAGTCCACCGCCCCCACTACCTGCATGTCAGGCTGGCGGTAGAGGGCGCCTACCAGTGTTTGTCCCATCCTGCCCAGTGCGCCGTGAACCACCACCCTTATCGGCTTCATCGCCTCGGTCCTCGGTTAGGTCCCCGGTTATAGTAATTGCCCTTATTTCGGGGAGGGCCTGGGCTATGCCTTTTGAACGGGTAGTCTTTGGACGGCGGCTCTGGCTCTCCGGCTCGAGGTGCCTGGGGCGACTTCTCAGAGACCGCCCGCCGCGACAGGTTTACCCGCCCCAGCTCATCGATGTTAATCACCTTGACGGTAACTTCGTCGCCGATTTTTACCTCGTCCTCGACCTTAGCCACCCGGTGGTCGGCCAGCTCGCTGATGTGGACCAGCCCTTCCTTGCCGGGGGCAATCTCCACCATAGCGCCGAAGTTCAATATCCGCGACACCTTTCCCGTGTAGATTTCGCCGACCTCTGCCTCTTTGGTCAGGCTTTCGATAATCTTGATAGTCTTGCGGGCGGCTTCCTCGTTGGGTGAGCCGATAATCACCGTGCCGTCGTTGTCGATATCAATAGTCGCCTTGGTCTCGCTCATGATTGCTTTGATGACCCTACCGCCGGTGCCGATGACGGCGCCGATTTTCTCCGGGTCGATGGTTATCTTATACATCCTGGGCGCATACTGGCTGAGTTCGGGGCGGCTGGTACTTATCGTCTTTTGCATTATCTCCAGAATGGAGAGGCGGGCCTGGCGGGCTTGGGTTAACGCCTCTTTCACTACTTCCAGGCTTACCCCTTTGAGCTTAGTGTCCATCTGCATGGCGGTGACGCCGTTAGCCGTCCCGGCTATCTTGAAGTCCATATCTCCATAGGCATCCTCTATGCCTTCTATATCGGTCAGGATAACATGCTTGCCCTTCTCACCGGTGACCAGCCCCATGGCTACGCCGGCCACGGCGGCTTTGGTCGGTATGCCGGCGTCCATCAGGGACAGGCTTGAGGCGCAGACGCTGGCCATAGATGTGCTGCCGCTGGAGCTCAGTACCTCGGAGACCAGGCGTATGGTATAGGGGAAGTCCTCGTCCTCGGGCAGTATCGGCTCGATAGCCCTTTCCACCAGAGCGCCGTGCCCGATTTCACGCCGCCCCGGTGAGCCGACGCGTTTCACCTCGCCGCTGGAGAAGGGGGGAAAGTTGTAGTGGTGAATAAAGCGTTTCTTTTCCTCAATGCCCAGCCCGTCGAGCGGCTGTTCTTTGCCAACCGAGCCCAGGGTGGCGATGGTCAGCACCTGGGTCTGGCCACGAGTGAACAGGGCCGAGCCGTGGGTGCGGGGCAGAAGCCCCACTTCACAGCTGATTTCCCTGACATCGGTTAGCCCGCGCCCGTTGATTCGTTTCTTTTTATTAAGCAGGTTGTCCCTTATTTCGTTTCTGACCCGGCTCTCGAAGGCGGCGGTTACTGCCTCTTCGCTGAACGATTCGCAGAAGCTCTCCACCAGCTCTTTCTTGAGGTCGCTGAGGGCGTCTTCCCGCTTTGACTTCTCCGTCTGGTTCAAGGCCGGTACCAGCTTCTTATCAACTATGGGCGCTATTGCCTTTAGCGCCTCGGGGCTGACTTCGGTGGTCGGGGCTTTAACCTTGGGCTTGCCGTGGGCCTGCTGCAGGCGCTCCTGGAGCTTGATAATCTCCTGGTTTGTCCGGTGCCCAAGCTCTATCGCCTTCAGGACGATGTCCTCCGGGGCCTCGTTGGCGCCGGACTCTATCATGGCTATCGCTTCCTTGGTGCTGACCACCACCAGGTCGAGTTGGCTGTCCTCTAGCTGGGCTAGGGTCGGATTTAATACCAGCTCGCCGTTGATGTAGCCCACGTGAATCGCTCCCACCGGCCCGTCAAAGGGTATCGGTGAGATTGTCAGCGCCGCCGAACTGCCGATAACGGCCAGTATATCGGGGTCGTTTTCCTGGTCGGCGGAAAGGACGGTGATTATAAGCTGAATGTCGTTGCGCCATTCCTTGGGCAATAGCGGGCGCAGTGGGCGGTCGGTAAGGCGGCTGGCTAGGGTCGCTTCCTGGCTGGGGCGCCCTTCCCTGCGGATAAAGCCGCCGGGAATCTTGCCGGCCGCATAGAGCCTCTCTTCGTAGTCTACGGTCAGGGGCAGAAAGTCTATACCCTCTCGCGGCTCATCGCTGGTGCAGACGGTAACCAGGACTACGGTGTCCCCGTAGCGGGCGGTTACCGCGGCGCTTGCCTGTCCGGCCAGTTTTCCGGTGTCTATGGTGAGCCTTCTACCGCCAACCTCACAGTCAAAAGAACTAGATGTTATCAATGGCCTCTCCCTACTTTGAAGGCTTTACTTTCGTATCCCGAGCTTGGCAATCAGGCTGCGGTATCGACCAACATCCTCTCGTCTCAGGTAGTCTAGTAGCCTTCTTCTTTGTCCTACCAATTTAAGCAGCCCGCGTTGCGTGTGATAATCATGCCGATTAGCCATCATATGCTCTGTCAGCTGGTTTATCCTCTCGGTAAGCAGGGCTATCTGGACTTCGCTTGAGCCGGAGTCGCCTTCGCGGAGCCCGAATTTGGTGCGATCGAGCACACGATCCCAAACGCGTTTCAGAAGGCTCGCAAGGCCGGTGGCAAGAAGCCGCTCATCTCGTACCGCACGATCAAGGTCGATCTCGACAAGACGCCGCGACAGGTCTCTGCGCAAAGCT
>DAOUMQ010000210.1:0-3465 GCA_034410425.1 Dehalococcoidales bacterium
AGGACGGTTTCAACATGCCACTCGATGCTATAGTCGTTCGAGGCGCCCGGGAGCACAATCTCAAGAATATTGATGTCGTTATACCACGCGATAAGTTCGTGGTTATCACGGGTCTCTCCGGCTCGGGGAACAGCTCGCTCGCCTTCGATACTATCTACGCCGAGGGGCAGCGCCGCTACATGGAGTCGCTATCGGCTTACGCCCGCCAGTTTCTGGGCAGGATGGAGAAGCCCGAGGTCGACTATATTGAGGGTTTGAGCCCGGCCATTTCCATCGACCAGAAGGGCCCCAGCCAGACCCCGCGCTCCACTGTGGGCACTGTAACTGAGGTCTACGATTACCTCAGGCTTCTTTTCGCTCGAGTGGGGCATCCCCATTGTCCTAAGTGCGGCCGCGAGATTACCAGCCAGACGGTGCAGCAGATGGTCGATGCCGTGCAGAATATCCCCGCTGGCAGCCGCATCATGATTCTGGCGCCGCTGATAAGGGACCGCAAGGGTGAGTATCAGGCAGTCTTTGACGATTTGCGCAAGGCGGGCTACGCCCGGGTCCGGGTTGACGGCGAGATTCACGACCTTTCTGAAGAATTCCGGCTGGACAAGTATAAGAAGCACGCTATCGAGGTGGTGGGGGACAGACTGGTAATTGGCCAGAGCGACCAGAGCCGCATCGCCGACTCTGTGGAGACGGCCATCAAGCTGGGGGTGGGGGTGGTGCTGGTGTCTGTCGACAAGGGCGAGGAGCTTTTGTTCTCGGAGCACTTCGCCTGCGTCCACTGCGGCATCAGCCTGGGCGAGATTGCCCCCCGCACCTTCAGCTTTAACTCGCCTCACGGCGCCTGCCGGGAGTGCAGCGGGCTGGGGGTCAAGCTGGAGATAGACCCGGAGCTGGTGTTGAACAAAAACCTGTCCGTCATGGAGGGGGCGATTAGGCCCTGGCAGTTCCACAACTGGTACCTGTGGCGGATAGAACCCCTGGCCAGGAAAGGGGGCTTTTCCCTGCATACCCCGGTCAAAGACCTGAGTAAAGAGCACCTTAACCTTTTGCTCTACGGGGAGGGTAAAGAGACCCATTCCTACCGCAACCGCTTCGGCAGGAAGGTGCGCATCTCCGACGGCTACGAGGGTATTATTCCCAACCTGGAGAGGCTCTACCGCGAGACCGAGTCGGAGCACTCAAGGGCCAATATTGAGCGCTACATGGTTGCCAAGCCCTGCCCGGTCTGCGAAGGTAAGCGCTTAAAACCGGAGTCCCTGGCGGTGACCGTCGCCGAGAAAAACATCGTCGAAGTCAGCTCGATGTCGGTAAGTCAGGCGCTGGAGTGGGTGGCGGCTATCGGGGCTAACGGCAGGAAGGCAATACTGAGCAAGCGGGAGCAGAAGATAGCCCACCAGATTATCAAGGAAATCCAGTCCCGCCTGGGCTTTTTGAGGGACGTTGGCCTGGACTATCTTACCCTTGACCGCGCCTCGGCGACACTGGCCGGCGGGGAGGCACAGAGAATACGTCTGGCGACCCAGATCGGCAGCGGGCTTATGGGCGTGCTCTATATCTGCGACGAGCCGACTATAGGTCTGCACCCCGCCGACGACTTCCGCCTGATTGAGACCCTGAAGCGATTAAGAGACCTGGGTAATACCATACTGGTGGTGGAGCACGACGAAGCCATGATGAGGGCGGCTGACCACATTATTGATATGGGGCCCGGGGCCGGCGAGCACGGTGGGGAGATTGTCATCACCGGCAAGCTGGCCGATATTATGAAGTGCCCGGAGTCGATAACCGGCCAGTATTTGAGCGGGGCTAAAAAGATTCCCCTGCCAGTAAAGCGCCGCCCCGGCAACGGCGAGGAGCTTATCATCAAAGGGGCGCGGCAGAACAACCTCAAAAACATAGATGTCCATATCCCCCTGGGCAAGTTCGTCGGTATCACCGGTGTTTCCGGCTCAGGAAAAAGCACCCTCATTGACGATATCCTCTATAAAAAGCTGGCCCAGCTCTTCTATCGCTCGCGGGAGAGGGCCGGGGACTGCGATGAAATAATCGGCACCGAGCATATCGATAAAGTGGTCAATATCGACCAGTCGCCCATCGGGCGCACCCCCCGCAGCAACCCGGCCACCTATACCGGCACCTTTACCCCAATCCGGGAGCTTTTTGCCACCGTCCCCGAGGCCCGGATGAGGGGCTATGCTCCGGGGCGCTTCTCCTTTAATGTCAAGGGCGGTCGCTGTGAGGCCTGCCGGGGCGAAGGCTACATACAGATTGAGATGCAGTTCCTGCCCGATGTTACCGTTGCCTGCGAGGTGTGTAAGGGGAAGCGCTATAACCGCGAGGCTCTAGAGATTCGCTTCAAGGGCAAGAATATCGCCGAGGTGCTGGATATGACCGTGGAGCAGGCGCTAGCCTTCTTCGAGCATTTCCCCAAGGTGAAAAACAAGCTGCAGACACTGCGTGATGTGGGTTTGGGCTATATTCGTCTCGGCCAGCCGGCACCAACCCTCTCCGGCGGTGAGGCACAGCGGGTAAAGCTAGCCACCGAGCTATCGAAGAGGTCTACGGGAAAGACGCTCTATATCCTTGACGAACCGACCACCGGCCTCTCCTTTGAGGATGTGGCCGCCCTGCTGCGGGTTTTACAGCGCCTGGTGGACAGCGGCAACACGGTGGTGGTCATCGAGCACCACCTAGACGTTATGAAGAACGCCGACCACATTATTGACCTGGGTCCGGGAGCCGGCGACCGCGGCGGCTATGTGGTCGCCACCGGCACCCCGGAGCAGATAGCCAAGGAAAAATCGTCGGCTACTGGCCAATACTTAAGCAAGGTGTTGTCCAAAAATACGAGGTATGCTTTAATTAGTTGACCCTGGATTAGATTCAATCACTGGTAGGGAAGGAACAAATGGACCGAGAAGAAGCGCTTGATTCAATCGAAGCCAATGTAGAGAATGCCAACCTGAGAAAGCATATGCTGGCTACCGAGGCTATCATGCGCGCCCTGGCCAAACGCCTTGGCGAGGACGAGGAGGAGTGGGGGCTCACCGGGCTGTTGCACGATATAGATATGGAGCTTACCGAAGGGGATATGAAAATCCACAGCACCCTGGGGGCTGACCTGGCCCGGGAGCTGGGAGCCAGCGAGGCTATGGCCCACGCCATCCTCTGCCACAACGAGACCCACGGCATCCCCCGGGAGACCAGTCTGGACAAAGCCCTCTTTTGCGCCGACCCGCTGACCGGTTTAGTCATTGCCGCCGCCCTGGTTCGCCCCGATAAGAAACTGGCCGGGGTCGAGCTTAAGTCGCTGAAGAAGAAGTTCAAGGAGAAGAGCTTTGCCGCCGGGGTGAGCAGGGAGCAGGTTGCTGAGTGCAGTGAGCTCGGGCTTGAGCTTGACGATTTCTTCGAGCTGGGGTTAAAGGCAATGAAGGGGATTGCCGAGGACCTGGGTTTATAAGGTTCTTC
>DAOUMQ010000211.1:0-2963 GCA_034410425.1 Dehalococcoidales bacterium
TTCCACCCAGAGCCAGGCGTTGCGGTAACCCAGCTTCATGGAGCGGGCGGCGGCGGCTATGGAGCCGAACTTGTCAATCCGTTCCAATAGCAGCGCTCTCCCCCACCCCATAAAGAGCTCGCCGTCCTTCTCCAGCCACACCCGGCCTCTTACCCGGTAACCCGGCTGCGGGTGGCGGGAGAACTGCGAAGGCTTTTTCGGCCTGAACCTTGGTACCTCGGTCACTTGTCCTCATGCCCCGGTAAAATAGCCAATGTTATATTACAAGCGATATAGCGCTTTTGTCAAATTTTACGCTGGTCTAACTAATTAAATGAATGCTATCAGGCAAGACGGTATTTAATAGTATCCAGGAACCAGTAGTTTTCCCGCTTGATGGTCCGGCTCTCGGTTATTTCTATCCTCTTCTTGAAAAGAGGCCCGTTGACCACCAGGGTATGGTATTCCCCGTTTTCCCCGCAGAGGTCAACGTTTTTGGTCTTTAGATAGTCCATAAAATCTCTATCCACCCGCTTTCCCAGCCAGCCCTCGTCAATAAGCTCGGACTTAGCGGCGACGATAACGGCCTCAAAGCCGGCGTCTATGAAATCGGTGAGTATCTCTCCCGTGCTTTTACCCCAGAGCGGCTCAACGGCCTCAATGCCCAGGTCAGCGCAGACCCTCTCCACCCACTCCCTGTGCTCATCGAGATAGATATCGCCGAAGACCATCCCCTCTACGCCTTGGGGGAGCAGGCCCCGCACCGCTTCCTTGAATTCGGCCTCATAGCCATCCCATGTGGTCTCCCTCTGCAAAAGGGGTATGCCAATAGCCTGGCTCTGGAGCTGAATCAAGCGCTTTTCCGTCCCATGAAAGCTCACCCGCTTGAATTCCTGTGAGATAAAATTGACCAGGTGAGAGATTTTATAGCCTTGAGCCAGCGCCAGGTAACAGGCAAAACAGCTGTCCTTGCCCCCGCTCCAGGAAGAGATATAGCTCATAAAGTCCTTTTCTAGCTGTGCCTGACCCACTCCACCGCGTTAAAGAAAACGGCCAGGCCGTCACCGTGCTCTCTGGGCTTCTCCCGCGACCAGCGGGGGTGCTGTGTCCAGCGGATAAAGCGCTCGGGGTGGGGCATCAAGGCGAAGATGCGCCCCGAGGCATCGCAGATACCGGCAATGTTATCCGCCGAGCCGTTGGGGTTTTGGGGATAGCCGGCGCGGGTATTGCCCTTCTCATCGGCGTAGCGCAGTACCACCTTTAACCTGCCCAGCGTCTCCGCCTCCGCCGTCAGCTTGCCCTCGGCGTGCGCCACCGGCAGGTACAAAGAGCTTATGCCTTTAGTGAAGATGCAGGGGCTTTGCCGGTCGACGCTGAGGTTGACCCAGCGGCACTCGAATTGGTTGGAATCGTTGCCGGTCAGGGTCAGCCCCGGGTTGCCGTCCGCCGACGGGGGCAGGATGCCGGCCTTGACCAGTACCTGAAAGCCGTTGCAAATCCCCAGTATCAGCCCGCCAGCTTCGACGAACCTCTCGATGTCCTCGCCCAGCTTTAGCCTGAGCTCGTTGGCCAGTATTCTGCCCGCCGAGATATCGTCGCCGTAGGTGAAACCGCCGGGCACGACCAGTATCCGGTAATCGGAGACGCGCTTCTCACGCCGGACGAGCTGGTTGATATGCGCCAGCTCTACAGAAGAGCCCGCCTGCTCAAAGGCAAAGGCGGTCTCCTGGTCGCAGTTCGTTCCCGGTGCCCTTAAGATTAGCGTCCTTACTTCAGTCATGCTTTCTCTACCAGCCCAGCGGCTTCTGCCAGGCCTCCTTTAACTCCGCCAGGGTTGCCGAGACTATCTTCTCCCCATTGATGCCGTAGACCTCAAGCCTGTCGCCACCATTTACCTGCCCGATGGCGGCGAACTCTACCCCTTTCATCGCCTCTTCAAAGCGCTGGCTATCTTCAGGTGCCACCTCCACCAGGAAGCGGGTGTTGGACTCGGAGAATAATATACTGTCACTGCGAGCAATAGTTTCTCCCAGTGGAACTTTATCTAGATGAAGGGTCATGCCCAGACCACCGGCAAAGGCCATCTCCGCCGCCGCCACCCCGATACCCCCCTCGCTCAGGTCATGGCAGGCCCTCACCAGACCTTCCCCGGTGGCGGCGCTTAAACCGTCCATCAGCTTCTTGCCCCTTTTAGCGTCTACCCGGGGCACCCGGCTGCCGATAGCGCCGTGAACGGCGTAGTGGTGCGAGCCGCCCATTTCGTTATAGGTCGCCCCCACTATGTAGAGCCGGTCGCCCGCTTTCTTGGCGTCCATGGAAACCGCTTTGGTAACATCCTCCATCACCGCCATGGCCGAGATGAGCAGGGTTGGCGGAATGCATATGCTTTGCTTCTCTGTTTCGTATTCATTATATAGACTATCTTTACCTGAGATAAAAGGCGCCCCGTAAGCCAGGGCGGTATCGGCACAGCCCTGCGCCGCCCGCACCAGCCCGCCGAGGCGGTCGGGCTTCTCAGGATTGCCCCAGTTGAAGTTGTCCAGCAGGGCCACTTTTTTGAGGCTGCAACCGACGGCGATGACCTGCCTCAAGGCCTCGTCCACCGCCGAAGCCGCCATCCAGTAGGGGTCAATGTCCCCGTACCGGGGGTTGATGCCGTTGGCGATAATCACTCCCATATCGGAATCGAGCAGCGGCCTGATGACGGCGGCATCACCGGGACCATCGTTATTTACCCCCACCAGAGGCTTGAGGGCGCTACCCCCCTGGACCTCATGGTCATACTGGCGGATGACCCACTCCTTGCTGCAAACATTCCAGGAGCCCAAGATTTTCTTCAAGTCCTGGCTAAGGTCAGGCGGCTGGGCAAAGTCGGGCTCTAAATGCTCAGGCGGCTGCCAGACCGCCTCCCTCTCCATCTGGGGCAGTCCGTGGTGCAGGAACTCCATGTCAAGGTCAGCCACCAGGTTATCCTGGTAAAAGAG
>DAOUMQ010000212.1:0-3599 GCA_034410425.1 Dehalococcoidales bacterium
TCACCAAGCTCGCCCGCGAGATTATCGTGGCCGTGCGGGAGGGGGGCAGCAACCCGGAGGCAAACTTCCGCTTAAGGCTGGCCGTACAGAAAGCCCGCGACAACAACATGCCCCTGGACAATATTGACCGCGCCATCAAGCGGGGCAGCGGTCACGCCGAAGGCGCCAGCCTGGCCGAGATGGTTCTGGAGGGCTACGGGCCCAACGGGGTGGCTATTCTGGTAACGGCGCTGAGTGACAACCGCAACCGTACCCTGCAGGATGTGAGGAATATCTTTTACCGCAACGGCGGCAACCTGGGGGAGGCCGGCTGCGTCGCCTGGCTCTTCGACTCCCGGGGAGTGATTACCGTGGAGACCAACGCCCAGGACGCCGAGAAGCTGGCCCTGGAGGCTATCGACGCCGGCGCCGAGGACGTCAAGATAGAGGATAACTATATCGAGGTCTACACCAAGCCCACCGAGCTGGAGCTGGTCAGGGAGGCGCTGGGGCAGAAGAATATCGCCATCGCCTCGGCGGAAATCTCGATGATACCCAAGACCACGATGGAGCTTGAGGAAAAGGCGGCCCTGCAGACCCTCAGGTTGCTGGACAAGCTGGAGGAGCTGGATGAGATTCAGCATGTCTCCAGCAACGCCGACTTCCCCAATGCCATTCTGGAGAAATATCAACCGTGAGCCCGACCCGATGATAATTTTAGGCATTGACCCGGGAACGGTAACCATGGGCTACGGCGTCATTGAGGCTAAAGATGATGAAATAAGGCTGGTCGACAGCGGCGCCTTATCTACTAAGGAACGCTCCCCTATCGGGGAGCGCTTGAGCTTTTTGTACCGGAGGCTTCTGGAAATCATCGCTCGCTTTCAGCCCGAGGCCGTGGCTATAGAGCGGCCGTTTATGGCCAAGAACGTAAAGGCGGCGCTGGCGGTGGGCCGGGCGCAGGCGATAGCCATCCTGGCCGCCGCCGAAAAGGGAGTCCCGAGCTATGAATACACCCCGGCCGAGGTAAAGCAGAGGGTGACCAACTACGGCGCCAGCTCCAAGGAACAGGTGCAGGAGATGGTCAAACTGCAACTCGGGCTGGCCGAAGTGCCCCAGCCCAGCGATGCCGCCGATGCCCTGGCCGTAGCCCTCTGCCACCTGCACGAGAGCCACCTAGACGGCCTGCTGGCCAAGCAGGGGGAGCCGAAATGATAGCCGCTCTTAAAGGCAAGCTGCAAGCGCTGGGCAGCGAGTGGGCAATCGTCAATGTTAACGGCATCGGCTTTAAGGTTTATATGCCCACCTCCACCCTGTCCACCCTGGGTGCCGTCGGCGAGGAGGTCGAGCTTCATACCCACCTCTATATAAGGGAGGACAACGCCACCCTCTACGGCTTCGCCACGCCTGAGGAACTGGGGCTTTTCCAGACCCTGATCGGGGTATCGGGGTTAGGCCCCAAGCTAGGGCTGGCCATGCTCTCGGCGATGGGCACCGAAAAGCTGGCCATGGCTATCGCCAGCGGCAGCGCCGACTTATTGTCCGAGATTCCCGGCATCGGCAAGAAAACGGCCAACCGCCTTATCTTAGAGCTAAAAGAGAAGATAGGCGCCGGCTGGCTGGCGGCTCCGCTTGAGCTCGCCGAAGAAAACGCCGATGTCCTGGCCGCCCTCACCACTCTCGGCTACTCGGTCAGAGAAGCCACCCGCGCCATTGCCTCCATCCCCCCCGACCAGCAATTGACCCTAGAGGAAAAGATTAAGCTGGCACTGCAGTATTTTGGGGGGAAGTGAAAAGGGTTCCAATTTTCGGTAAGGAGGGGGAAGTCCAATGAAAATTACCATCCTGAATGGTAATCCAGATGCTGAAAACGTCAAGTTTGACAATTACCTGAAAGAGCTCTCCGACCTGCTGAAAACAAACAAGCATACAGTGACTACATTTAAATTAAGAGAGATGGACATCAGGTACTGCATTGGTTGTTGGGGTTGTTGGCTAAAGACACCAGGAGAATGTATAGTTGCCGATGATTCACATGATATATGTCGTGAATATATCCATTCCGATTTAGCGTTGTTCGCCTCACCCGTTTTCATGGGATTTACCAGTGCCCTGCTCAAAAAAGCGCATGAGAAGCTCTTACCGCTGATTCATCCCTATTTCGAACTCGTCCAGAATGAAGTCCATCATGCAGCCAGGTATGATAAATATCCTCTGGTGGCTCTTCTTCTGGAAAAGGGTAAGGATACTGATGAGGAAGATATTAAGATTATTTCAGATATTTACCAGCGAGATGCCATTAATCTAAAGACTCCATTTAGTTTCACCAAGCTTACCAGTAATCCTGTTGAGGAGGTAGCCAATGAAATTAACCGTATTTAATGGTTCTCCTCGGGGCAAAGGCAGCAATACGAAAGTTCTTCTGGAACACTTTACCAACGGTTTTATGACAAATGATGGCAATACCCATGAACTGGCTTATCTGGTCCGTGTAAAGGACAGGGAGAGCTTCATTAAATTATTTAAAGAGGCAGAGCACGTATTATTGGCTTTTCCCCTTTATTTCGATGCCATGCCGGCGGTTGTGAAAACCTTTATCGAGTCACTGGAACCGCTTTGCCGGAGGAAAGGTAATCCCGACATTGGATTCATAGTGCAGTCCGGCTTTCCTGAGTCAACCCACTCACGATACGTAGAACGGTATTTAGAAAAGCTGGCTAAACGTCTGGGGTGTAGATATAAAGGTACAGTAATCAGGGGTGGGGTTGAAGGGATACGGGCAACACCCGACCGGATGAACAGAAAACTCTTTAAGTCTTTCTATGAGCTTGGTAAGGCTTTCGGAGAAACGGGGGAATTTGATAAGCAGATAGTGTTCAAGCTAGGCCAACCCGAAAGGCTCACCAAATTTTACTTCTGGATTATAAAATTAGTAACGCATAAATTATATTGGGACAAGATGCTTAAGAAAAACAAAGCCTTTGAAAAACGTTTTGCCAGACCTTACGCAAAATAGAGGCAAAGATAAAGCTGGCGCTGGGCTGCTTCACCTCCAGATAAAAGGAGATTGTTATGGAAATTGCTCTCTACGTGATAATCTTTCTATTGCTAGCCGTAATCCTGGTACTGCTCTTCAGGATGAGGAGAGCGCCAGCCACCGACATCGACGAGCTGGCTAACAAGCTCCGCTTCGCTCTGGCTTCGGCGGACTCGGTGAGGGAGATACAGCGCATTTTGGAAAGCCTCCCCCGCGATGTCCTCAAGTCTATTACCTCCAGCGAGGCGGTCAGGGCCGGCAAGCTCAACGAGCTCCTGGCCACCCTGGAGCTTACCCACTACGACCGCCTCTTCTATCTGGGCGGCGAGCCGGTCGACTTCGTCGGCATTAAGTACGGCCAGGGCGTTGACTTCATCGAGGTAAAAACGGAAAAGACCGCCCTCTCGCCGGCGGAAAAGGAGCTGAAAGACCTCATCGAGTGTAAAATGGTCAACTACGTGCCCCTTTCGGTGCAGAGGATAGGCATCGCCGAGGAGGTCGACGTTGAGGAGGGCATCGATGAAAGCCAGTGAAGGGCACATCGGGCGGGTCTTTGTGCTGAGGCTTGAGGACGGCGACATTG
>DAOUMQ010000213.1:0-2868 GCA_034410425.1 Dehalococcoidales bacterium
CCCGGCTCCACCGTGGAATACTGGTGGAAGGTTGAGGACGCCAGCGGCGATAGCATAGAGACGACCCCGTCTTCGATTCAGTTCAACGATGTCCGCTATTCCTGGCAAAGTTTAACCGAGGGCCAGGTGACTATTTATTGGTATGACGGGGACCAGTCCTTCGCCCAGGAGTTGATGACAGCCGCCCAGCAGGCGTTGGTGCGTCTGGCTGAGGACACCGGCGCCGAGCTGGAGAGGCCGGTCCAGCTCTTTATCTACGCCAACTCTGACGATTTAAGGGGGGCTATGATTTACCCCCAGGAGTGGACGGGCGGGGTAGCCTATACCAGGCAGGGCATTATGGCTATCGGCATATCCGAGGCTAATATCAACTGGGGCAAGAGGGCCATCGCCCATGAGCTGACGCACCTGGTTATCCACCAGATGACCCTTAACCCCTATAACCAATTGCCCACCTGGCTTGACGAAGGCCTGGCCATGCATACTGAAGGGGAGCTGGAGCCGGCTTTAGCCAGTTATCTGGAGATGGCGGTAGCCGATGATAGCCTTATCTCGGTGCAGAGCCTCTGCAGTCCCTTCTCCGCTTACGCCGAGGAGGCTTACCTGAGCTATGCCCAGAGCTATAGCCTGGTTGATTTCCTTATCGATACCTACGGGCAGGTCAAGATGCTGGAACTATTAAATGTCTTTAGGCAGGGCAGTGACTACGACGCCGCCCTGGAGAGCGTCTACGGCTTTGATATGGACGGCCTGGACAGCCTGTGGCGGGATTATATCGCCCAGCAATACTAGTTCTTTTCGAAAGTGAAGGGGGATGGTAAAGAAATCGTTCACCATTCATGATTTACCCCTTGCCGAGCGGCCCAGGGAGAGGCTGCAGAAGCTGGGCGTAGAAGTCCTCTCGGCTCAGGAGATCCTGGCGGTGATTCTGGGTCGCGGCGTTGCCGGTGAATCGGTGATGGTGACCGCCCAGAGGCTCTTATCTCGCTTCGGCGGGTTGAAAGGCATCGCCGATGCCTCGGTGGAGGAGCTATCGGAGGTGAAGGGGATTGGTCTGGCCAAGGCGGCCCAGATTAAGGCTGCCTTTGAGCTGTCCAACCGGCTGGAGGGTTACGCTCAAGCCGGAGATAAACAAGTAGCCAAGACCCCTGAAGACGTAGTCGGCCTGGTGAGGGCCAGGCTTAAGGGGAAAAAGAAGGAGTTTTTCCTGGCGCTCCTGCTGGATACCAGGAACCAACTGATAAGAATTGCCGAGATTGCCATTGGCAGTCTGGATACCAGCATCGTCCACCCCAGAGAGGTGTTCAGAGAGGCGATTTCAGCCAGCGCCGCCGCCGTAATCTTTGTCCATAATCACCCCTCCGGAGACCCCGAGGCCTCGGAAGATGACATAAAGTTAACGAGGAGACTGGCTGAGGCGGGGGAGCTGGTGGGCATTGAGGTGTTGGACCATATTATCATCGGCGATAGAAAGTTCTTTAGCCTGAAGAGGGAAGGCCTGTTTTGAGTTCCTTGCAAGTAAAGAGAGAAGAATAAAGGAGAGGATTAAACGTGGCGGAGCTTTCCAAGTATTGTAGGGTACGTAAGAAAGTAGTGAAAATAGACGAAGGCCCTTTTAACTATATTTGTGAGGAGAGCTTCCCCACTAAAAATGCTTGTGAAGAGTCCAGGTGTGTTTATCACAATGTAATGGTAACGGCAAGTGCTATCAAAGGAATACTTGGTACGGGGCAGATGATGTCAAGAGAAGATTTCAAGCGTGTCGCAATTTTAACGCTTGGAGCGGTTGATTATTGCGAAGATGTTTAGATAAAGTCGCGCACCGCTGTCAGAGAAGGATATGTCCTCGGGGTGAGGTGAATAAGTAAGCTTTATAGCTGAGCTAAATAAATGGAAAGAAAAAGAATAAAGATAATCATATATGTGCTTCTTCTGGCAATCCTGGCCTGCGCCCTGATTGTTGTCGGCTGGGGTTTTGACTGGGGGTGCAGCGTGCAGGATGGCGGAGCGACGACGACACCGCCCCCCAGCGGGGAAGGGGTGCTCAACCTCTATGGTATCGACCCCTGGACACTTGACCCGGCCGTCTCCAGCGAAGCCACCTCCCATGAGTATATAGTGCAGATCTTCGGCGGGCTGGTCCGCCTTGACGATAACCTGGAGCCGGTGCAAGATATCGCTCAGAGCTGGGCTATAAGTGAAGACGGGACGGTCTATACCTTTTACCTCAGGCAGGACGTCTACTTTCACGACGGCAGGCAGGTTACCGCCGAGGACCTTGCCTATTCCTGGGCGAGGGCCTGCGACCCCCAGACCGGCTCTCAGACGGCGGCAATCTATCTGGGCGATATCGTTGGCGTGGACGAGGTGCTGTCCGGGGCTAGTGAGGATATCAGCGGCGTCAGGGTTGTCAGCGATTTTGTCCTGGAGGTAACCATAGACGCCCCCAAGGCCTATTTCCTGTCCAAGCTGACCTTTGCCACCGCCTTTGTCGTCGACAGGTTCAATGTTGAGTCGGGCGGGGAGTGGTGGCGCCAACCCAACGGCACCGGCCCCTTCAGGCTGGGGGAGTGGCAGGCAAACGAACTGCTCGTCCTGGAGAGAAACGAGCTTTATTACGGCCAGCTGGCCGGGGTTGAAAGCGTCGTCTTCCACCTCTGGGGCGGCGTGCCCATGAATATGTATGAGACGGGCGAAATAGATGTTACCAGCGTCGGCAGTGATTACATTTACCGGGTTACCGATGAGGCCGGCCCCTTCTACCTTGACCTGGAGGTAGTGCCTGAGCTCAGCTTTTACTACATCGGCTTTAACACCGCCGAGCCGCCCTTTGACGATGTCAATATACGCCTCGCTTTCTCCCTGGCC
>DAOUMQ010000214.1:0-2591 GCA_034410425.1 Dehalococcoidales bacterium
CGAGCCCCGCGGCCAGGCCCTGATGATACTGGCCCTGGACGAGCCGCTGCCCGAAGACAAGCAGCAGCAGCTACTATCCCTCCCCGATGTCTACACGGTGAAGCTAGTCAAGCTCTAGTCCAACCGGTTAAAGACCAATCCCGCCGGCACCTTGGGGTAAAAGTAGGTCGCCTTCTTGGACATCCTGTCGCCGGCATCGGCAATGGCTTTGACCGCTTCCGCCTTAACCGGCCTTAATAAAAAGGCTAGCTGGTATTCCTGGTCTAATACCTTGTTTACCGCGTCCTCGCAGTCATAGCTATAACCGAGGGTCGGCCCCTCCCCACCGCCTCCCATCCCGGCCAGCTTCTCCAGGATAACGTTGTCAACGATATCGACATCCAGCTGTTTGTAGAGCTCGGAGTGAAAGCGGGGCATCATCTGGTCGGCGGTGGTAAAGTCGCGCAGTTTGAGCAAGAGAAGCTTGCCCTCAGCCAGACCCAGAACGACCAGCCTGACCTCTTTATTCTCCCCAAACGTCAGCAAACGGCTGACCTGCCGCCAGACATCGCCCTTTTTAATCGGCAGCTCCTCTATTTCAAACAACGACCTTAATTTTTCGGCCAGCTCGCTCAGGCCGGCCTTTGAGAAGCCGCTGACCAATCGGTGAGCGGGCAGAATGATAAGACCGGGGTCGGAGAAAGACACCAGCTCCATCATCACCAGATTAAAGGCTTCATCCCCCGAAAACGACGGGGAGCAGGCGCGCTTCTCCCGCTGGTAGGTCAGGGCGCTCTCATAGCGGTGGTGACCATCGGCAATATAGAGTGGCTGAGGAGCTAAACCAGTGCCTATCCGCTCGATAGCCTCGGGCTCGGTGATGGCCCAGACACGGTGCCTCTCCCCGGAGCTGTCCTCTATGTTTATTACAGGCTTGCCCGAAGCCTTCGCTTCCAGCAACGGGGAGAGCGTCTCCCCCGGCTCCTCAAAAAGGGCCAGGATAGGGCTGGTATTGGCCTGGCACACCCAGAGCAGGCTCAAGCGGTCGTCGGTGTGCTCAACCAGGGTGCCCTCATGAGGGCGGACCACCTTCTTGTCCCAGTCCTCCAGGCGGACACAGGCGATTATACCGCGGCGCCTATATTCCTTCCCCTGGTGGCGGAAATAGTGGTCGTGGAGGTAGATAGCCGGCACCTTTTCAACCGCCAGAACGCCCTGCTCCAGCCACTGCTCCAGGGTAGCCGCTGAGCGGGTATACCTGTTCTCGGTAGCTGTATCCTGGGGCAACTGCCGGTTATGCTCCAGCCGAACGAAGTTGTACTGGCTGCGGTTATAGAGCTCCTGCTGCAACTGCGGGGAGATAATGTCATAGGGGGGACAGATAACGCTGGCCAGGTCTTTGACCAGCCGTTGATTGTACCGCACCCCCCGGAAGGGATGAACTTCAGCCACGGTTGCCTCTTTCTAGAATACAGGGGATTTTGCTAGCTATAAGTTTACCCCATACCGCGGGGAGGAGACAAGTCTTTGCCCCACCCCCCATTTGTCTGGCTTCCCACCCAGCCCACCCTACAGGGTAAATCCCCCTTAATCCCCCTTTTCAAAGGGGGAGGGATTTCCTTAAAAGGGTGGTGGGGGGGAAAAGATACATCACCAGATAACCAAAACGTCCAGTATGGTATCAGGATAGGGCGGAGGCAGATAACCATTCAACTGGGAATAGCTCCGCCCGATGATAACCGTAACCTCGTCGTCATACTGCGGCTCAAAGTAGACCAGCCCCCTATCGATGGTGTCAAAGGCTATTATTGAATGCCCCATCGTCCGGAAGTCCAGCAAGACGAAGGCACAGTGCCAACCCGCCGCCTCGGCGTTATTGCCTACATCCCGGGCAAAGTGGCTGCACACATAGCTATCCTCGTTGTATACATTCCTGTCGGTCGTATCCAGGCTCAAAAAAGCGATTGCCTCCGCATAGGTGGGGTCTCTCAAGGTATAGCCGTGCCCGGCACCGTCTTCTACGCCGGCCTGGTAGCCGTTGTCATAGCCATCACTATAGCCATCGGCTTCACCCAAGGCGTAACCTTCATCCTGGCCCAGGGCATAGCCGTCACTATAGCCGTCCTCCTCACCCAGGCTATAGCCAACATTGTGCCCCGCCGAATAGCCATTGTCATAGCCGGCGGCGTCACCGGCGGCATAGGCCACATTGTAAAGGATAAAACCGCCGCCACCGACCACGGCCACTATCGCTACCGCTATTAAAGTCCCTTTTAGCCAGTTCATTTTACCGACCCCCGTTTTTGCTAATGACTATTATACCCGTTTGTCTTTTGCCTAGCCAGACAGTGTGCTATAATTTTTTTAAGAGAAATAGCCTCTTTAAGGATGTTCCGTGGCCGACTTGGACCAGGTAAAGCAGAGAATAGAGCAATTAAGGGCCGAAATCAACCACCATAACTACCGCTATTACGGGCTGGACAGCCCCGAGATTTCCGATGCCGAGTATGATGAGCTTATGAGCCAGCTTAAAGCGCTGGAGGCAGAGCACCCCCAGTTCCTGACCCCCGACTCCCCCACCCAGCGGGTAGGCGCCGCCCCGGTGGAAGCCT
>DAOUMQ010000215.1:0-4393 GCA_034410425.1 Dehalococcoidales bacterium
ATACAGCGAAAAGGAGGGGTAAAATGCCAGGAGCCTGTGGTTTGGCCTGTGAAGTCTGTGGAGCCCTGCTATCGGGGAGTTGTTTCATGGGAGGCTGTGTAGGCGGAAACGACCCCAAAGCTCCGGAAAAGTTGGAGAAGTTCAAAGCAGCAACGGGACAGACCTGCACCATACTCGAGTGCGCCATAAATAAGAACCAGGGTTATTGCCTGAGTTGCGCTGAATTCCCCTGCGACGTTCACTATAAGCAGGAGCTTTACAGTAAAAAAACTCTCGACATGATAAAGGCGATAAGAGAGAAGATGCAAAACAAATAGGTCATCCTCGGGTGGCCATATTCCACGGAGGGGTCGCATAGTGGTCTAGTGCGGGCGCCTGCTAAGTGCTTACCCTGGGAAACCGGGGTCGAGGGTTCGAATCCCTCCCCCTCCGCCACATTAAAAATATGAGCAAAACAGTTGACGACTACATCAACCAGCAAGCATCGCCGCAAAGAGAAATCTGCCAGAGCCTAAGAAGCCTTATCCTCAAAACTATTCCCGGCGTAAAAGAGGAAATGAAATGGGGTGCCCCCGTATTCGGCGAAGGCAAGCTCTATATTGCCGCCCTAAAAGACCACGTCAACCTTGGCTTTTCCATCGTAGGACTTGACCGAGAAGAAATAGCCCTTTTTGAGGGCAGCGGCAAGACAATGAGACATATTAAGGTCGATAAACTGGAAAACATGGATGAAAAGAGAATAATTGGACTGCTAGAACTGGTAGACAAGAAAAGCCAGTGTGTAGAATACTAACCGGGTGCAACGCCATTGCCGACTATAGATAGCCATGCCTAAATATCATATCTGGACCATCGGCTGCCAGATGAACAAGGCGGAATCGGAGCGGCTGGGCAGCTACCTTGAGCAACTGGGCTATCTGCCCATAGCCACCGCCAAAGAAGCCGACCTCATCGTGCTCAACAGCTGCGTGGTGCGCCAGAGCGCCGAGGAGCGGGTGGTCAACAAGCTCCAGAACCTCAAACAAATAAAGAAAACAAAGCCGGCTGCGGTCATCGCCGTCACCGGCTGCCTGGTCAACGCCGACACCGCCAAGCTGGAGCAACGCTTCCCCCAGGTCGACTACTTCTTCAGGCCCGGTGAATACCCTCAGTGGTTGGAAAGCCCCCCCGAGCCGCCCCTCCCCGAAAGGCCGAATGTGGCCGCCTACGTGCCCATCATCCAGGGGTGCGATAACTTCTGCAGCTACTGCATCGTCCCCTACCGCCGGGGAAGGGAGAAGAGCCGACCTTCGGCAGAAATCGCCAGAGAGGTTAAGGAACTGGTAAAGCGCGGCGCCAAAGAGGCTACCCTGCTGGGGCAGAACGTGGACTCCTACGGCAAAGACCTGCCGGGGAAGCCCGACCTGGCCGACCTGCTCTACGAGCTGAATAGCCTAGAGGGGCTTTTGCGCCTCCGCTTTTTGACCAACCACCCCAAGGACATGAGCCCCAGGCTGATTGAGGCGGTAGCCTCCCTGGACAAGGTCTGCGAACAGCTCAACCTGCCCGTTCAGTCGGGCAGCAATGAAACATTAAAGGCAATGAGGCGGGGTTACACCGTAGAGCACTACCGCCAGCTTATCACCGAGATACGCCGCAGGATAGACGGGGTGGCTTTGAGCACCGATGTCCTGGTCGGCTTCCCTGGAGAGAGCGAGGGGCAGTTCCGGGAGACTTTCGACTTGCTCTCCGAGCTAAAGTTTGATACAGTCCATGTAGCCGCCTATTCACCGAGGCCGGGGACCCTCTCGGCTAAGGAGATGGAGGATAATATCCCGCCCGCCGAGAAGAAGAGGCGCTTAGACAAATTAGAGCGCCTCCAGGAGGGCATCGCCACCGGGATTAACGCCCGTCTCCAGAATAAGGTGGTTGAGGTGCTGGTGGAGGGCAAGAAAGGGGGCAGGTGGCAAGGTCGGAGCAGAAGTGGTAAACTGGTATTCTTCGATAGCAGTAATGACTGCCTGGGCAAACTGGTGAAAATCAGGGTTGAGAAAACAAGCCCCTGGTCGCTCCAGGGCAGCATTGAAGGTTGAAGGAGGAGTAAATGGGTAAGAGGAAAATACTAACCTTAGCCTTAATAGTCGGATTGCTTATCACCACCCTGGTATTGGTGGGGGGTTGCTTCACGGCAACAGAGGGAGAAGAAGGCGGCGGCGGATTTGACTGGACGATAATCATCTTCATAGTGCTCATCTTCGCCATATTCTATTTCCTCATGATTCGCCCCCAGCGCAAGCGGCAGAAGGAACATCAGCAAATGATGGAAGAGCTAAATAGGGGAGATAAGGTAATCACCGCCGGCGGCATCTACGGAGTGATTGAGAGCGTCAGCGAAGATAGCGTAGTTATCAAGGTAGAGTCGGGAACGATGTTGAGGGTGTCTAAGGGCAGCGTAGCCGTCAAAAGAGAGGAAAGTAAGAGCTTTTAAGCCGCCCGCTTTATAGAAGCTTTTGGGGGGAGGTCAGCTTATCTCTTTTCCCTCCCCCCTTGGTTGTCTCACTTCCCACCCACCACCCTGCACGGCAGAGTAAAGAGGGGGCTTTGCCCCCTCTTCAACTCCCCCTGATTTTGAGAGTGTTGTAAGAGGGTGTAACCCTTTTGGGCGGGCTGGGTGGGACGCCAAACCTAAAAGCAAGTCCTCCGAGGGCGGGCTTGGGTGGGAAGAAAAACTCTGGTTAAAAAGGGGGGGGGAGCGTTTCCCATAGCCCCCCACCCCCCAATCTTTAAGACTTACCTCTCAAGACCTTCTTCAAGACTCCCTTGGGGTCGCTGACCACCAGCACAATCTCCCAGACAAAGAGGGCAAAAACGATTACGGCAATGCCAAGCAAGGTGGCATCCAGACTCACTTCCAGAAACTCTCCCCCCTCGGTTGCATAGGCTATCACGTGGTCAACCAGCCACATCAGCGTTGCCCCCCAGAAAAACAGGCTTAGCAAGCCCAGCTTATACTTGTCGTCAGGAGCCCTTACATACCATATCGCCGTGGTGATTACCGCGGCTAACGCGGTCAATATAAGCCACATCAGGCACCCCCGCCGGCAGGGCTCTCCTTAACCTTAGGCATAGCCGCCCTGGACTTCAGTTCAACAACCAGAATCATTATGCCCCAGACGGCGGTTACGGCTATGGCCATAGCTACCCCGAATGTGGCCATCTCGTGAAACATGGGCCCCACTTCTGACGGGGTCTCCATGGCCGTTAAGAAAAGCGGCCAGAGGCTGACCTCGCCATGCCATATCTGCTCCAATGCCAGCAGTATAGTGCCACCCCATAACATCTTATTCAGCCAGCTCAGCCTCCGGCTCCAGGTCAACCCTGTTTTGGGAGCCTTTTCCCCGCCGACCTTCTTCTCCCTCTTCTCCACAACCTTCTGCACCACCGTGGTCACAATAGCCTCTCCCGCAGGTACCAGAAAACACGCCATATCTTTTTACCTCCTTATATTTTTGGCCATTAATGGCGATAACTACTTGTTACAGTTGACACAGCGGCCGAAGATGGCCAGGTGCCTTAAATCGGCGCTGAAGCCGTACTCCCGGAGCAGGTCGTCTTTGAGCGGGGCCAGCACCGCTTCGTCAAGGTCAATGATGGCGCCGCAGTCCTGGCAGACCAGGTGATGGTGGTGGCCCTTCCCCGCCGGATGGTACCTGACCCGCCCCTCGCCGAAGTCGGTCTCGGTCACCAGCCCCAGTTTCTTGAGCAACTCCAGGGTGCGATAAACCGTCGAGATATTGACCTGGGGATACTTGGTTATCACCTGGGCATAGATTTCCTCAGCGCTGATATGGCCATCGCTTTTCTCAATCGCCGAGATGGTCATCATGCGCTGGGGCGTCAGCCGATAGCCCTGCTCGGCCAGCTTTTTGACTATATCTCCGGACTGGTGCATTTGCGCCAGGCATTATAGCAGAATAAAAAGGATATTGCAAGCTTTTGCAGTTACAATCATTTGCAACAGGGGCTTTTAAGCCTTATCGCGGCTGTCCAGCATGATGGTTACCGGCCCGTCGTTGTGGATTTCAACCTGCATATACTGCTGGAAGCGCCCGGTGGCCACCTTGAGCCCGGCGGCTTTTATTTCTTCCACCAACTGCTCAAAGAGCTTCTCCGCCTCGGCCGGCGGGGCGGCATCGCTGAAACTGGGGCGGCGCCCTTTCTTGGTATCGGCCAGCAGGGTGAACTGGCTCACCAGCAACAGCTCAGCCCCGATATCCAGCGCCGATAGGTTGAACCTTTCCTCGCGACCCGAAAAAACGCGCAGGTTGGCTATCTTCCGGGCCAGATACTGAACGTCTTTTTGGCCATCGCCGACGGCGACACCGACAAAGACCGCCAGCCCCCGGCCGATACT
>DAOUMQ010000216.1:0-2108 GCA_034410425.1 Dehalococcoidales bacterium
AGGTGTTTCCGGTAACTATATGTTACTGGATATGCTGGCTGCTCTCCACTGGGTGCAGAAGAACATCGCCGCCTTCGGCGGCGACCCCAAAAATGTCACCATCTTTGGCGAGTCCGGGGGCGGGGCTAAGGTTGCCAATTTAATGGCTTCACCCTTAGCCAGGGGGCTTTTCCACCGCGCCGTCTGCGAGAGCGGGACCTCGGTGGGGCTGTTCATGCCCGGTAAACCCCTCAAAGAGCTGGAGGCTATGGGGGAGAAATTCTTCGCCAAGCTCGGCGTCGATAAAGAGAAAGACCCACTGGCCG
This sequence comes from Dehalococcoidales bacterium, assembly GCA_034410425.1. Lineage (GTDB taxonomy): Bacteria > Chloroflexota > Dehalococcoidia > Dehalococcoidales > BS750m-G39 > DUEC01. The sequence goes on from DAOUMQ010000216.1 coordinate 306, forward strand.
CGGCTCGCGCCCTACCCTGGGAGGAAATTCTAGAAGCTGATAACACCATGATTCGGGAGCTGGCTATGTTCGGGCCAGGCGGTCTCTGGGAAGCGGCGGTGGACGGCTGGTTCCTGCCTGATACGCCAACTAACATCTTCAGGGCAGGCAAACAGAATACCGTCCCCCTCATCGTGTGTGCCAACCTCGGGGAGTTGACCGGCCCCGGGGTATTGGTGTTCCCCTCTTTAATTTCGGATTATCTTGATATGCTCTCCGCGGTGAGCAAGGCTGGTGCCAGAGGGTATGCCGGCATCTTCGACCATGTTCCGAGCAAATGGAAGCAGGAAGGTTGTGTCTCTACCCATGCCATGGAACTTGGCTACGTTTTCGGCGATTGGGATAACACCTCTGGTAACTGGCTTATAGTATATTTTCTCGCCGGCCCGTCCGGGGCTAAATCACCAGACCCGGGTCTTACCGATATAGATAGAAAGGTCTCCGAGGAGATGATGGCGATGTGGGCCCAGTTTGCCAAAACGGGAGACCCCAATGTGGAGGGCCTGGTAGAGTGGCCGGCCTGGGAAGCGGCTAAAGACCAGTACCTATGTATAGCCGAGCCGTTACAGGTAAAATCTGGCTTTTCCAAAGTTCTTTAGACAGCACCACCGGCTGGGGAAGAAACGCCTCCAGATAGCAGGCGAAGGTAGGGCAGTTCATCCGCCGGTAATGGGGACAAGCAGGGCGATGCGGTCGCCGCTCTGGATTTTAAGAGACATGTCGTCATAGTAAAATTGCCCGTTGACATTGAACTTGTAATTCTCCACCAGCTGGTCTTCCCCGATACGGATAGCCGTCCCCTCCAGCGCCGGGATTTTTCTTCTTATGGCGGCGACAACGTCTCTCAGGGTCGCCCCGTCTTCTAACTCGACCTCTACCTCACGCAACTCGGTTATCTCGCCCGGTAGCCCGTACATCTCCACGGCGCATCTAAACATAGCCTGGTGCTCTCATTTCGGCTTATTTGGGCGGCCAGAGCTCACCGGCTATATCATCCAGGCCCAGTTCCAGCAGCTTTCTCTGGCTTGGTTTGGTTGTCTTCCGGTCCCAATCAAGGGCGCCCAGGTTCCAGTAGTCTTGGGCCTCGATATCGGCTGATACCCCGGCCAGCGGCCCTTCTTTTAAAGGAGGCCGCCCGATTATTCTGCCGTGTACCTTGAGCTCCAGGGGATTGATACCTTCGCGAAGGTTAAAGACGTGCCTCATATTGCCAATCCTCTCGCCGCACTCAAGTAGTTCATCCAGGGAGCGGCTCCAGCCGGTCACGGCGCTCATGAATGCCACTAGGTACTTGTTGGGGTCAGCCACCGCCAGATTGCTGTGCAGGCAAAGCCCGCTGGCATTGACCACGTAGCCCTGAAATTGGCTGGGCCCAAAACCGGCGGTGTGTCGGCCGGGGGTAGCGTCCATCTGGTACCTGGCCGCTGCCGGTACACCAGCAAAGGCGGGGAAATCAAATCTGGGGTCGTGCATCCCCAGTTCCTGCCCCCCGATGTGCACCGCGTATTCCTCGGCCCCCTTGCCGATTTTCTCGGCGGCTACCTTTACCCCGTCGGCGAGGACATCACCGAAGCCCTCCCGCCGGGCAATCTTTTCCAGCATGGCGATCATAGCCCGGTGATTGCCCCAGGTTAGCTCCAGCCCGTCGGTATCCGCCTTGGTAATAATACCGTGCTCATAGCACTCCGTGGCAAAGGCGAGGATAGTGCCCGTGGAGATGGTATCCAGCCCGTAGCCATCACAGATGTAGCCGGCCATGGCTAT
>DAOUMQ010000217.1:0-6165 GCA_034410425.1 Dehalococcoidales bacterium
CCACCGAAGTATTCATCGGCTATCTTCTGGTTGTCTATTGCCAGCTGAAGCGCCTGTCGCACTCTCACGTCGCCATAGGGCTTGTCTGCCTTATCTGTCCTCATGTATATCACGCCCTTCACAGCTCCGTCGAGGAAGCCTTCCGGCCGGGAATGACCCTGGAGAGGGCCCTGGACGAGAACAGTGAACTGCGCACCGTCTATGAAGACGATAAGATTATCCGCAACCTGGTCGATTCCGCCCGCCGCCTGGAGGGAATCGCCCGCCACGCCAGCACCCACGCCGCCGGCGTGGTTATCTCCCGCCAGCCGCTGACCAAACACGTCCCCCTGCAGCGGGCAAGCAAGGGCGACGGTGAGGCGACCACGGTCATGACCCAGTTCAGCATGGAGGACATCGCCCGCATCGGGCTGCTCAAGATGGACTTCCTCGGCCTGGCCAACCTGACCATTCTGGGCAAGGCCAAGGAGATTATCGGCCAGAGCCGAGGCATTGAGATTGACCTCCACCGCATCCCCATGGACGACGCCAAGACCTTTGCCCTCTTGTCTTCAGGGGAAACAGTGGGCGTCTTTCAGCTGGAGGGGGCGGGTATGCGCCGCTATATCAAGGAGCTCAAGCCCAGCACCTTCGGCGACATCGCCGCCATGATAGCCCTCTACCGCCCCGGGCCTATGGAGCACATTCCCACCTTTATCAAAGCCAAGCACGGCCTGGAGCCTATCCGCTACCCCCACCCGGCGCTGGCCAGCATATTAGAGGAGACCTACGGGGTGATTGTCTACCAGGAGCAGGTATTGTTCATCGTCCAGGCCCTGGCCGGCTACAGCCTGGGGCAGGCCGATATCTTCCGCAAGGCGATGGGCAAGAAGATTACCTCGGTGATGCAGAAGGAAAAGCGCAATTTCGTCGCCGGCGCCAGGGAGATGGGCTATTCCGCCGATATCGCCGACGAGGTCTTCGCCCTTATCGAGCCCTTCGCCGGCTACGCCTTCAACAAGGCGCACAGCTTCAGCTACGCCCTTATCGCCTATCAGACCGCCTATCTCAAGGCGAACTACCCCGCGGAGTACATCACCGCCTTTCTGATTACCCACTACGACCAGTCGGAGAAGGTGGCCACGGCCGTCGCCGAGTGCCGCCGCCTGGGTATTGAGGTCTTGCCCCCGGACGTAAACCGCAGCTTTACCAGCTTTTCCATAGAGGGGGGCGGCGATGGCAATGCCACCGCTATCCGCTTCGGGCTGACGGCAATCAAGAACGTGGGGCTGGGGGCGGTGGAGCCCCTGGTCGCCGAGCGCCAGAAGGGGGGCCAGTTCAAATCTATTGAAGACCTCTGCCGCCGCGCCGACCTGCGCGCCCTGAACCGGCGGGCGATGGAGAGCCTGATTAAGGCCGGCGCCCTTGATTGCCTGGGCGACCGCGGCACCCTGCTCCACAACGTCGGGCGCATTATGGCCCTGGCCCAGCGGGAACAGCACCTGAGGGAGACGGGGCAGACCACCATGTTCGACCTCTGGGGGGAAGGAGTGCCCGCCCCCCTGACCAGGCTGGAGATGGAAGCTGCCGAGATCTCCCTCAAGGAGAAGCTGTCCTGGGAGAGGGAGCTGATGGGGGTATACCTCTCGGAGCACCCCTTCGCCGCCTTTGCCGGCAAGGTGGCGGCGGAGGACACCGTCCTCTGCGGCCATGTCGACGCCGAGCTGTCGGGGCAGACCATCGTGGTGGCGGGAATGGTAGCCTCGGTGCGCCAATCGTTCACCAGGGACCGTCGCCCCTTTGCCAGCGTTATGCTGGAAGACCTCGACGGCAGGGTGGAGGTGATGGTCTGGCCCGATGTCTATGCCGGCACCAGGGAGCTCTGGCAGGAGGGCGATATACTGCTGGTCGAGGGCAGGGTAAGGCTGAGGGATGAGCGCCTGCAGTTGAGCTGTGATAACGTGCGCCGCTACCAGCTGGAGGAGGCTCCGGAGGAAGAGCCAGCTCACCCTGAACCGGTCAAGAGCCGCCGCCTGACCATAAGCATCAAGCAGACCGAAAACATCAACGACGACGTCGCCTGCTTGAATAAACTGGTTGATACCTTGAGAATCTTCCCCGGCGATGACGAGGTCAACATGTGCGTCGTCAGCGGGGACAGGGTGGTCAACCTCAAGCTGTCCAATATATACACCAACTACTGCCCCGAACTCCACCAGCGCCTGGTGGAGCTGGTGGGGGAGGAGGGGCTGAGGATGGAGGCCGATGGCTGAAGCCAAGCGGTGGCTGCTATTGACTACCGCTCCCGACCAGCTCGCCGCCGAGATATGGAAGGACATTCTGCTCCAGAACGGTATTCCGGCCATGGTCAATCCCGGGGATGCCTCATCGTTCATGGGCGTTTCCACTTTTCCCTGCCGGATAATGGTGGCTTCTGGCTACCGGAAGCGGGCTAAGGAAATCCTGGACAGCCTGCAGCCGGGAGGCGAGGAGGAGGTCGATGCCGAATAAAGAAACGGCCGAGGGTCATCGCAAGAGGCTGCGGGAGAGGTTCATCAAGTCGGGGCTTAGCGGCTTTCAGGACTATGAAGTCATCGAGCTTTTGTTAACTTTGGGCTCGCCCCGCAGGGACTGTAAGCAGGCGGCCAAAGAGGTCTTAAAGCGCTTCAAGACCTTGAGGGGGGCGCTATCGGCTTCTCCCCAGGAGCTACAGCAGATAGAGGGTATCGGCGCCCATAACGCCTTCGGCATCAAGCTGGTCTGGGAGGTAGCCGAGGAGTTCCTCAAGCAGAGAATCATGGACCGGCCGGTCTATAAATCGGCTAAGGAGATTTTCGATTACCTCTACCACTCTATGCGCGACCTCAAGAAAGAGGTCTTCAAGGTTATTTACTGGAGCGGCCAGAACCGGATTGTTGAAATCGCCGACCTTTTTGAGGGGACGGTCAACGCCAGCTCCGTCTACCCCCGGGAAATCATGAGGGAAGCCATCAGGCACGACGCTATATCGCTCATCTTCGTCCACAACCATACCTCCGGCGACCCCGAGCCCAGCCGGCAGGATAAGGAGGTGACCCGGGACCTGGTCTTCGCCGGCCACATTATGCAGATCAGGGTGCTGGACCATATCATCATCGGCGATAATAAATACTACAGCTTCGCCAGCGAGGGGCTGATTGAAAAATATGAGGAGGACTTCTTAAACATAAAAATCAGGGACCGCTTGAGCACCAGCCGCTACCGGGCTAAGCCCCCCGCCCCCCGCCCCGAATGGCTGCCCTAGGGGCTAACCTTTTTTCTCTTTTTCCGTTATAATAGATAGTAGTGGGCAAATGATAACGAGGAGGCTCCGGTGAAAAAACTTCTGATATTGGCCACGGCGGCATTGTTAGCCTCGGTATTAATCATCTGTTCGACGACGGGCTGCCTGGAGGTTCAGACCTCCACCGATGCCGGCCAGACGATAGAGATTGGCCTCGGCCAGGAGTTTTATATCGCCCTCGGTTCCAACCCCACCACCGGCTATAGCTGGCAGGCAAGCTACGACGAGACCATGCTGGAGCTTATCGGCGGTGAGAGCCAATACCGGCCGAGTGAAGAGGGTCTTATCGGTGGCGGCGGCATTGAGTTTTTCCACTTCCTGCCGCTACAGGTGGGGGAGACCGAGCTAACCCTGACCTATAGCCAGCCGTGGCCAGGCGGCGGTATCGGCGAGACCAAGGTGTTCACCGTTAACATAGTAGACTAGCGGTTCGCTTTAAGGGCGGCTTCCCGCTCCAGGAGGTACCGCTTCATCTCTATTCCCCCGCTGTAGCCACCAAGCCGGCCATCTTTGGCAACGACCCGGTGGCAGGGGATGACAATGGGCAGGGGGTTTTTAGCCAGAGCCTGCCCCACCGCCCGCCCCGCCCCGGTTTTGCCCAATTGTTCAGCTAGCCAGCCATAGCTCCTGGTCTCTCCGTAGGGGATGAGCCTGACTAACTGCCATACCCGGCGCTGGAAGGGGGTGGCCGTGGAGAGGTCTAACTCATCGTGGAAGTCTACACGCTTACCGGCCAGATAGCTTTTCAGGCGTTCCACCAGCTCGGCGAAGGCTTTTTTAGATAAGTTAGCCTCTTTCAAGCCATCGCCCAGCCGCCTCTCGGCGTCCTCGGCTGAAGGTTGGGGTAGGGTGGTCTGCCGCAGTCCGGAATACGAGCCCAGTATACCCACCCAGCCTCGCTCGGTACTGGCGATGAAGTATTTCAACTCCCCGGCTAAGGCGGTCGGCACCCTTTTTACCTCAGCTCGGGCTCAATCAAGCCGTAGTTACCGTCCTGCCGCCGATAGAGCAGGTTGAGCTCCTCGCTATCGGCGTTGAAGAAGAGGAAGAAATCATGCCCCAGGAGCTCCATCTGCTCGGTGGCTTCGGCTACCGACATGGGCTTGACGGCAAAACGCTTGACCTTGACTACCTTTCGGGCTGGCTGGGCCGGCTCCTCCTTGAATTCACCCCTGGCCAGCGAGTTCCCCCTCCCCTTTTCGTAGAGCTTGCCCTTGTAGTGTTCGATTTGGCGGTTCATGACCGCGGCTACCTTGCCCACCGCCTTGAGCAGGTCCTGCCCCCTCTCCACGCCCCGGAGCAGGGTGCCGTTGCTGTCCAGGGTCACCTGAACGACGAAGTGCTGCTCCGGCGATTTGGTCTTCTCCGCCGAGATTTCCACCTTGTACTCGGTAATGTTGGGCAGGTGGCGCTCCAATTTGCCCAGCTTTCGCTCAATGGACTGGCGTAAGGCGGGGGTTAATTCTACGTTTTTGCCGGTTATCTGTAGCTCCATCGGTTCACGCTCCTTCTTAAAAAGCTTGATTTCCCTAAACCTCCTTGGCCAGCGCCAGCCCCCACACTGAGGCGGCACCAGACGCCTTGAGCGCTCGCGCACAGGCATCAAGGGTGGCTCCTGAGGTAGAAACATCGTCTATGAGCAGGACCTGCTTGTCCTTCAGGCGGCGGTCGCGGCAGGAGAAGGCGTCGGCGACGTTGCTCCGCCGCTGGTCGACGTTTGGTGTTTTGGCCTGGGGTGAGCTATGGCGCTGCCGGATGAGGCAGTCGTCCACCAGCGGTAAATCGCTGAGTAAGCTCAGCTCTCGGGCCAGCAGGCGGGACTGGTTGTAGCCGCGCTCCCTTAAGCGTTTGCGGTGCAGGGGCACCGGCACCAGGACCTCCCCGGGTAGAGGGCTGGTACTGAGATAGTCATAAAGCAGGCGGGCGAGGAGCCCGGACAGGGCTCTCAGGTTTCGGTACTTCAGCTCGAGGATAGCCTGGCGTATCGTCCCCTCAAAGCGAAACGGGGCGCGGATGCCGTCTATCTCCGCTTGCCAATCGGTGCAGTTGGGGCATAGGGCATCGCTGCTCTGGGGCTGGCCGCAACGGGGGCAAAGCGGGGGCTTAATTCTGGGCAAGGACTGACGGCAGGAAGGGCAGATAAAGTCCCCCTCCTTCCCACAGCCGACGCACCAGCGTGGAAATAGGAGGTCTAGTGCTATCCCCTTGAGTCTGGTTAACTGAGGAAGCACCATCAGCACCAATAGTCTAGAGCTTTTACAGCGACCGCTTTTTAACGAGAGCGCGGGTTGTGGAGCGCCCCGCTGACAATGGGTTCGTTAATATAGACATCACCGTTCCTGATTTTCAGGTTGATCCCGCAATCAGGGTTGGTGCAGACCCAGGCCTTGTAGTGAATGGCTGCCCCCTGGCTGCCGAAATCAGACAGGGGCACCAGGTCTCCAGAGTTACACTTTTGACATTTAGGGAAATTGGATTGTTCCATGAAGTCCTCCTCCCAACCAAAATTAGGTTTGAATCTTATGCAGTATACACTATAAAGAAGGTGGTTGGCAAGGGCTTATTTTAGCTGCGCCGAGCTGATTCGGCTGTAGATAGCGCCCTCCCTGGTTAGCTGGCTCCTCATCAGGTTGACGGCGGTTACCGGCCAGGAATAGCCGGCCTCAAATTCGCTTTCGGTGATGAGCTGGCCGAATCTCTGCCTCTCTTCTGCGGAAGCCCGGTCGCGGAGGCGGGCTAAGGTCAGGTGGGGGGTGAACCTCCGGTTCTCCGGGGCGAAGCCCAGTGGCGCCAGCCTGGATTCAAGGCGCTGTTGGAGGTTAGCCAGCTTTTCCACCTCCCCGCCTACTCCCACCCAGGCTACC
>DAOUMQ010000218.1:0-3130 GCA_034410425.1 Dehalococcoidales bacterium
CTCGCATCTTTCCCTCAATATTTAATAACCTGGGGCTAACCACCTTAATCCTCGCTGTAGACCAGGGTGCCGATGGGGTCACCGCTTACCGCCCGCTCTATGCTACGGGGCGCCTGGAGGTCGAAAACGATTATGGGCAGCCTGTTTTCCAGGCAAAGGGAAAGGGCGGTGGCATCCATCACTTCCAGGCGCATGTTGAGCACCTCGAAGTGGGTGAGTTTGTCGAACTTCTTGGCTTTTTTGTCGATGAGGGGGTCGGCGCTGTAGATGCCGTCGACGTTGTGCTTGGTCATGAGCAGGACCTCGGCCTCAATCTCTACGGCGCGCAGGGCGGCGGCGGTATCGGTGGTCATATAGGGGTTGCCGGTGCCGGCGGCGAAGATAACCACCCGGCCCTTTTCCAGGTGACGGACAGCGCGGCGCCTGATGTAGGGCTCAGCCACCTGTTGAATGTCTATAGCTGTCTGGATTCGGGTAATTACCCCTTGTTTCTCTAATACGTCCTGGAGGGCAAGGGCGTTTATTACCGTGGCCAGCATGCCGGCGTAGTCGGCGGTGACCCGGTCCATTCCTTCTTCCTCGGCCTTGGCCCCCCGCCAGATGTTGCCGCCGCCGACGACAATGCCTACGCCCACGCCCATTTTCTTTACCTGCTTGACCTGTTTGGATATCTTGGTCAGGGTATTGCCGTCAATGCCAAAGGCGGCGCCGCCGCTGAAGGCTTCGCCACTGAGCTTGAGCAGGACACGCTTATATTTAGCCGCGCTCATTTTCCTGATTCCGGCTCGCCTAGTTCGAATCTGGCAAATCGGCTTACCTTGATGTTCTCACCCACCTTGGCAATAGTCTCGGTAATAATATCCTGGACCGACCTTTCCTGGTCCTTGATGTAGGGCTGGAGGAGCAGGCAGGCGGTTTGAAGCTCGGCGTCGGTTCCGTCGGGGACTTCTTCCCTGGAGATGAACTGGGGCTGCATGGCGGCTACCTGCATTGCCAGGTTGTGGGCCAGCTCCTTGAACTCATCGGTGCGGGCGGCAAAATCGGTCTCGCAGTTCAGCTCGACCATGGCGCCCACCCGGCCACCGGTGTGGATATAGGACTCAATTAGCCCCTGGCTGGCAGTGCGATTTTCTTTAGCCTTAGCTTTAAGCAGACCCTGCTCCTTGAGGAACTCAAGCGCCTTCTCCCGGTTTCCCTGGGATTCAATAAGGGCCTGCCGGCACTGCATGATGCCGGCTCCGGACTCTTTTCTTAGCTCTTTTACCTTGTCCAGCGGGATTTTCAAGCCTCTTCTCCTTTAGCTTTATCGTCGGGGGAGAAAATGAGCGGCTGGCCGCTTTCCATGCCCTCCACCGACGGCGCCCCTTCCTCACCGGCCCCGGCTAGGGCTGCCTCCTGACCGGTCTTGCCCTCGATAACGGCATCGGCAATCTTGCTGCATATCAGTTTGATGGTCCTGATGGCATCGTCGTTGGCGGGAATAGGGTAGTCTATATCATCGGGGTTGCAGTTGGTATCGACTATAGAAACCACCGGTACGCCCACCCGCCTGGCTTCGGCTATGGCGATTCTCTCTTTGGTGGGGTCGATAATGAATAGGGCATTGGGCAGATTGGTCATCTCCTTGAAGCCGCCCATCTGCCGGTTGAGGCGCAGGATTTCCTCGCTCACCTTCATGGCTTCCTTCTTGGGCAGGCGTTCAAAGTCCCCGCGGCTTTGCTGGTCTTCCAGGCGGACGAGGTAGTCTATTCGGGCCTGGATGGTGGCGAAGTTGGTCAGCACCCCTCCCAGCCAGCGCTGGTTGACATAAAACATACCGCAGCGCTGTGCCTCCTGTTCTATAGACTCTTGGGCCTGCTTTTTGGTGCCGACAAATAGGATACTGCCGCCTTCGGCGGCTATCTGCCGGACGAAGTCGCAGGCTTTGTCCAGCATCACCGCCGTTTGCTCCAGGTCAATGATATGGATACCATTGCGCTTGGTAAAGATGTATTTCTTCATCGCCGGGTGCCAGCGGCTGGTCTGGTGGCCGAAGTGGGCACCGGCTTCTAAAAGCTCTTTTATGGTGGCTGTGTCTGGCAAGCTTTAGCTCCTTTCCCGTTATGGTGTCTCCGGTAGTCAGTTTAACAGTATAGCATACTGGCTGGCTGGCAACAATATCAAACTGAGGGTTGCGCCCCACCCCAGCTGTTTTTCCCACACCAACCCACCCTACAGGGGTTAGACCCTTATTAACCCCTTATCAGAGGGTTTTAAAGGGGGCTTTAGCCCCCTTTTACCTTAAAAAGGGTGGTGGGTAGGAAAAGATATAAAACAACTAGGGAGGGGCTTCCTGCCCTTATAAGACTCTCCCCCCACCTTCCCATTAAGGTTTTTCTTCCCACCCTGACCCGCCCATTGGGCTTTTCCCCTAAATACTTCGCTTCCATTGCTAAAAATACAACAAAGCCTTATTATATAAGGCAGAGAGGCTTAAAGATGCAGATTAGGAAGACATACAGCGGGGTACAACCAGAGCTGCTCTATGATGAGGTCAGGGACTTCGTCCTAAAGCAGGGAACGGTGGTGGGCGAGGCTAAACTGGAGACATACTCTATGCCCGAAGACTCCTCGTCGTTCATCTCAAGGGGCATATTGACCTTTAACCTTCAGGGCGGGGCGGGCAAAGAGTGCCTGAGGGCGCACATCGTGGGCTCGGCCAGGGGCGAGACCAAGCTGATACTTGACATCAACGAAAAGCTTTTCCCCAAAGCGAAGCTCTCCGCCCTGCAGGAAGACCTGGACTTTATCTTCGGCTCCTACGAAGCCAAGCCCCGCTAGAGAGGCACTTTGCCTTCTTTTTTAACTTACCACCTTTCTCAATTCCCAGGTCAATATTGAGCAGTCTCTGCTTAAGCTGGAATATCCGGAATGTGATATAATTTAAATCTGGGGGTTGTGGTGTTGTGGCTTTAAAGACAGTAGCTACCAACCGCAAGGCTTATCACAATTATAATATCGGCGATAGCGTGGAAGCCGGCATCGCCCTTACCGGCACCGAGATAAAGTCGATCCGGGCCGGCCGGGCCAGTTTAAGCGATGCCTACGTCAGGCCCGAGTCCGGGGAACTGTGGCTGATGAACGCTCATAT
>DAOUMQ010000219.1:0-1578 GCA_034410425.1 Dehalococcoidales bacterium
GTCGTCTGTCCGGGATTTATCGACCTGCACTGCCACCTGAGAGAGCCCGGCTACGAAGAAAAAGAGACCATCGCCAGCGGCACCAGGGCCGCTGCCAGGGGCGGCTTTACCACCGTCTGCTGCATGCCCAACACCAATCCCCCACTGGACAACCAGACTGCCGTGGAGTACGTAAAGTCCAAGGCGGCTTCGGAAGGAGTGGTGCGGGTGTTGCCCATAGGCTGCATCTCCAAGGGCAGAAAGGGAGAGGAATTGGCTGAGATGGGCGACCTGGCGGCAGCGGGGGTAATCGCCTTCAGCGACGACGGCAAGCCGGCATTGAATTCATATATTATGCGCCAGGCGCTGGACTACAGCCGCGCCTTCGAGTTGGTGGTTATTGACCACTGCGAGGACACCGTCCTCACCGAGGGCGGGCAGATGAACGAGGGCATAATATCGACCAGGTTGGGGCTTCGCGGTATGCCCAACGCCGCCGAGGACATCATTGTCGCCCGTGACCTAGCCCTGGCTCAGCTGACCGGTGGACGACTGCACATCGCCCATGCCTCCACCGAAGGGGCGGTGGAGCTTATCCGCCGCGCCAAGGAAAAGGGCATCAGGGTTACCGCCGAGGCTACTCCCCACCACCTCACCCTGACCGAGGAAAGAGTCATCGGCTATGACACCAACGCCAAGGTCAACCCGCCATTAAGGACGGAGCAAGATGTCAACGCCCTAATTCAGGGGCTCAAGGACAACACCATCGATATTATCGCCACCGACCATGCCCCCCACACCGAAGCCGATAAGCTCTGCGAGTTCGCCTTCGCTCCCTTCGGCATCAGCGGCTTTGAGACCGCTCTGGCCAGCCTGATGGGCCTGGTGCACGCTGAACAATTGACCCTGAACACCATCATCGCCAAACTCACCAGCCAACCGGCTAAGATTATCGGCAACAGGCACGGCAAACTGGGGACGCTGGCTATCGGCGCCCCGGCCGATGTTGCCATCCTTGACCCCTCCCTGGAGTGGACGGTGGATACCAAAGACTTTGCCTCAAAGGGCAGGAATACTCCCCTTGCCGGCGAGAAGCTCAAGGGCAGGGTAATAGCGACTATATATCAGGGAAAGCTGGTCTATAAAGACGACTCAATTAAGTTGAAGGAGAGTTAAAAGAGACTTAACCCGCCGCCCTTCGGGGAGTAAAGCCTACGAGGGCGGGCTAGGGTAGGAAGATAGACAACCGATAAAATAGGGGTGGAGAGTCTTAAGAGAGGTATAACCTCTTTTGGGCGGGCTGGGTGGGACGAAAGACTTTTGAAAGTGAGGCGAGGGGTGGCAAGAAAGCCTACCGAACAGAGAGGGGTGAACCAGATAAATAACAAACCGGCAATACTGGTCTTAGCCGATGGCTCGGCATACCAGGGCTACTCCTTTGGCGCTGAAGCCGATGCCTTCGGCGAGGTGGTCTTCAATACCAGCATGGTGGGCTATCAGGAAATGCTCACCGACCCATCATACGCCGGACAGATTCTGGTTCCCACCTACCCCCTCATCGGCAACTACGGCATCAACGAGGAAGACTTTGAATCGAAC
>DAOUMQ010000220.1:0-2867 GCA_034410425.1 Dehalococcoidales bacterium
CCAAGAGTGGAGAGGGGGATACAGGGGGTGAGGTTGATAAATATCTTGACGGCGGGGGAAGCGTTGGTTAAGATGTGGGTGGGGAAAACCATGCCCTATTCCACCGTTATTTACACCAAGAAAGACCATGTCGCCTCCATAACCCTTAACCGTCCTGAAGCCGGTAACCGCATTAACTTGGAGCTGGCTCAGGAGCTGGAAGCCGCCTGTAGCCAGGTAAACCAGGACGAGGCCGTTTATGTCGTTATCCTTAGCGGTGCCGGCGGCAAGGCCTTCTGCGGGGGAACTGACTCGGAAGAATCAGGCACCGTCTATAGCGCCGCCGGAGCCATCGCTGGAATCGGAAAGCCGGTTATCGCCGCCATAAACGGGGACGCTCTGGGGCGGGGGCTGGAGCTGGCTTTGAGCGCCGACATCAGGCTGGCTTCAGACAAGGCAAAATTCGGCTTCCCTGAGGTTTCCAAAGGTCTAATCCCCTCTGACGGCGGCACTCAGCGGCTGCCGCGCATTGTGGGCAGGGCTAAAGCCCTGGAGCTAATCCTGGCCGCGGAGACTATCACCGCCGACGAGGCATTGGCGATAGGGCTGGTGAGCCGGTTGGTCGAGGGGGCAAAGCTGGCCGATGAAGCTGGGGTGCTGGCTCAGACTATAGCTGGCAAGGGGCCCGTTGCCCTGCGCTTTATCAAGGAGGCGGTAAACAAGGGGCTGGACCTGACCCTGGAGCAGGGGCTCCACCTTGAAGCCGACCTCTATTTCCTGCTCCATACCACTGCCGATAGGGCCGAGGGCATCACCGCCTTTCTGGAGAAGAGGAAGCCGAGGTTTAAGGGGAAATAGGGCTTATTTCCCACCCAAGCCCGCCCTCAAAGGTTTGCCTCTATAGACTCCCCTTAAAAGGGGTGGGGTAAAGAGAAGAAAAGAGGTAAAAACCTCTTTGGGCGGGCGGGTATGGGAATTAAAACACAGGTTGAAGGGGGTAATAAAGGAGAAGAGGTCTTACTTCCCACCCTACGGGGTAAATCCCCCTTAATCCCCCTTTTCCAAAGGGGGAGTCCTTGAAAGGGCGGTGGGCGGGAAAAGATTTAAAATGAGCGATTTTGAGACCATTATCTACCAGAAGAAGAACAGCGTCGCCTACGTTACCCTCAACCGGCCTCACGCCCTCAATGTCTATAACCTCAAGATGAGGGACGAGCTTTACCAGGTGCTGGGCGCTATCAGGGACGACGACGAGGTCAGGGCGGCGGTCTTTAGCGGTGCCGGGGAGAGAGCTTTCTGCGCCGGCGCCGACCTCACCGAGTTTCTCACCGCCCATTCTCCTATACTGGCCCGGCAGGCGCGCTGGGAGAGGGATATCTGGGGGCTTTTTTTGAGCCTCACCAAACCGCTGATTGCCGCCCTTCACGGCTATGTCCTCGGCTCCGGAGTGGAGATAGCTCTAAGCTGTGACATCAGGCTGGCCGCCGAGGACGTTCAGTTCGGGTTGCCTGAGCCGCAGCTGGGCATAATCCCCGCCGCCGGCGGCAGCCAGACCCTGCCCCGGGTGGTGGGTGGGGCTAAGGCGCTGGAGATACTGTTGTCCGGGCGCTGGCTCAAGGCCCAAGAAGCACAGCGTTTAAAGCTGGTCAACCGGGTGGTGCCCCGCAAAGAGCTAATGCCCGAGGCCGAAAAGCTGGCGGAGAGAATCGCCGGCTTTGACCCCGCTATCGTAGGCTATGCCAAGCAGGCAATGGTCAGGGGGCTTGACCTTAATTTAAGAGATGGGCTGGAGCTTGAAGCCCGGCTGGCCCAATTATCTTTATCAAAATAGGGGGGGGGAAAATCGCGTGGAGACAAAGAACCTAGAGGCACTGGCCGGAGAGGTAGCCGAGCTGATTATCGGCGCTAAAAAGCTGGTGGTCTTTACCGGCGCCGGCATCAGCACCGAGTCCGGCATCCCCGATTTTCGCAGTCCCGGCGGCATCTGGAGCCGCTTCGACCCCGAAGACTTCACCTACCAGAAGTTCGTCTCCGACCCCGAAGCCAGGAGGAAGCAGTGGCGGATGCTGGGGGAGGGGCATCTCACCACCGAGGCTAAGCCCAACTTGGCCCACTACGCTATCGCCGAGCTGGACGAGATGGGCCGGCTGGACTGCGTCATCACCCAGAACGTTGACAACCTTCACCACAAGGCGGGGGTGCCCGCCGAGAAGATATTTGAGCTCCACGGCAACGTGCAGTGGGCGGTCTGCCTGGACTGCGGTAAGCGCTATTCCTTCGAGCAGATTAAAGCCAGGCTGGACGGGGGCGAGGAAATCCCCGACTGTGAAGAGTGCCGGGGGATGCTCAAACCAGACGCCGTCCTCTTCGGCGAGCAACTGCCGGCGGCGGTGCTGGAGGAAGCCAGCCGCCGTTCCTCTAGCTGTGACCTCTTTATCGTCGTCGGCTCCACCCTGGTTGTCTACCCCGCCGCCTATATGCCCATCTATGCCCTTCAGGCGGGGGCCAGGCTGGTTATTATCAACCTCAGCTCCGCTCCCATAGACGCCCAGGCCGCCGTCCTGATTGAGTCCAAGGCGGGGGAGGCGATGTCAAAGATAGTGGAGAAGGTGAAAGAAAAGAGGGGTTAGGCAATGATTGTAACCGAGTTTCTTGACTTGGCGGCGATGCTGGTGCCGCAGAGGACGGCCATCGCCTTTGAGGGCAAAAGGTATAGCTACGCCGAGCTCAAAAATAGGGTAAACCGCCTGGCCGATGCCCTTAACCGCCTGGGGCTTAGAAAAGGAGAGCGGGCGGCTATCCTTGAGGTCAACTGCCCCGAATACGTGGAGGCCTGTTTTGCCACGATAAAAGCGGGGGGCATCTTCGTGCCCCTGAACTTCCGCATC
>DAOUMQ010000221.1:0-2063 GCA_034410425.1 Dehalococcoidales bacterium
GCAGGAGCAGGCTATCTACCGCCTCTTTCCAGGCGGAGACTTCAATCTTGCCTTCATCTTTGACATCACCCAGATAATTGGTCAACTCCATGAGGGCGGCTATCATGGTATTTAGGCGCAGTTTCTCCAGGTCCCCAGTTACCTTCCTGATGGTCTGGTGAGTAAAGCGGGCTAAGTCCCGCTCCGCTTTTTCTTTGTCGGCAGGGCTGGCTTTACCCTCCTGACTATAGCCCCCCATCACCAGGTTCCAGAGGCGATTGAGCCAGCGGCTGATGCCGCTGATGCCGCTGTCGTTCCACTCGCCGCCCTGCTCCCAGGGGGCGACGAACATGAGATAGGCGCGCACGGCATCGGCGCCCAGCTCGGAAACATACTCGTCGGGGGTGATGACATTGCCCCTAGACTTGCTCATCTTCTGCTTCTCGGCGATGATAACCCCCTGGTTGAAAAGCCGGGTAAAAGGCTCGCCGAAGCCGACAAGTTTCATGTCGCGCAGCGCCTTGATAAAGAAGCGGGCGTAGAGAAGGTGCATGACGGCGTGCTCGGCGCCGCCGGTATAGAGGTCTACCGGCAGCCAGTGTTTCACCTTTTCGGCGTCAAAGGCGGCTTTATCATCATGGGGGCTGGCATAGCGCAGGAAATACCACGAAGAGCACATGAAGGTATCCATGGTGTCGGTCTCGCGCTTGGCCGGAGAGCCGCACTTAGGGCACCTGGTATTAACGAATTTCTTATTGTACTTTAGCGGGGACTCACCGGTGGGCTTGAACTCGGCGTCCTCAGGCAACAGCACCGGCAGCTCTTTTTCAGGGACGGGGACAACGCCGCACTTATCACAGTAAATCATGGGGATGGGCGCTCCCCAGTAGCGCTGGCGGGAGATAAGCCAATCGCGGAGGCGGTAGGTTATTGTCCGCCCTCCCCAACCTTTATTTTCCAGGAAACCGGAGACGGCTTCGGCGCCCTTTTGGCTGGGAAGCTTGTTGAACTGGTCTGAGTTAGTCATGGTGCCCGCCTCGATATAGGCCTCTTTTAATTCTTTGCTGTCCCAGTCCGGCGGCGCCACCACCACCCTGATGGGCAGTTCATACTTCTTAGCAAAAGCGAAGTCGCGCTCGTCGTGGGCAGGCACGGCCATCACCGCCCCGGTGCCGTAGCTTAAGAGCACGTAGTCGGCAATCCAGATGGGCACCTTCTCGCCATTGAGACGATTGATACAGTAAGCCCCGATAAAAACGCCGTCCTTTTCCCTCTCCGTTGATAGCCTCTCTATCTCGGTCTGGCGGCGGGACTTGGCGATATAGGCTTCAACTTCAGCCTTTTTCTCCGCCGAGGTCAGCTTTTCCACCAGCGGGTGCTCCGGTGCCAGGACCATAAAGGTAACGCCGAATACAGTATCGGGGCGGGTGGTAAAGACCCTTATCTCCTTTTCTTCAACCCCGGGATGGTCTAAAGCAAAGGATATCTCGGTGCCGGCGCTCTTGCCCACCCAGTTGCGCTGCATTATCTTGATGCGCTCCGGCCAGTCGATGCCGTCGTGCTCCATAAGCTCGTCGGCGTACTTGGTGATGCGGAAGAACCACTGCTCTAGGTCGCGCCGGGTGACCGCCGCCCCACAGCGCTCGCAGAAGCCCTCCACCACCTGCTCGTTGGCCAGCACCGTCTGGCACTGGGGGCACCAGTTGACCTGGGCCTTCCCCCGGTAAGCCAGCCCGTGTTCGTATAATTTCAGGAAAAACCACTGCGTCCACTTATAGTATTCGGGCAGGCAGGTGATGACCTCGCGGCTCCAGTCGTATATAGCGCCCATGCTCTTGAGCTGGCGGCGCATGTTTTCTATGTTCTGCATCGTCCAGACAAAGGGGTGAATGCCCCGCTTGATAGCCGCATTCTCAGCGGGCAGGCCGAAGGCGTCAAAGCCCATGGGGTGGAGCACATTGTAGCCCTGCATCCTTTTGAAGCGGGCGTGGACATCGGAGGGGGCCATGGCGTACCAGTGTCCGATGTGGAGGTCGCCCGAGGTGTAGGGGAACATGGTCAGGGCATACCACTTGGGGCGGGGG
>DAOUMQ010000222.1:0-2375 GCA_034410425.1 Dehalococcoidales bacterium
GGAAACAGCCAGATATACGGGACCGTGATCGGGCTTAGCGTCACCGGCTCGGGCAACAACAGGATTGAATACCCCTTAGGGCTGAGCGATAGCGAGGCCGTGCCCGGCACCGGGGATGGCACCTACCAGATTCACAGCTGGGATATTCTTAATGTCAGTCAAGAGCAGGAGTAGCGATGAGGTTTAGGTTAAGTAGAACAGCTTGGTTAATTCTGGGCGCCGGCATTTTCGTTATCGTCCTGGGTATCCTTCTCTTAGGCTACGGACGGGTTTCCGGCGAGCACGCCAACGTGGAGGAGGACCTTTATTCGGCCCAAAACCTCCTGCCCGCTGTAGTCTCTGAGAGGGAGTACTGGGAAAGCCAGCTGGCCCAGCTGGAAGACCAACTGGCTGAAGGCACGGCAGCGCTCAACGCCAGTATGGCCAAGTTCCCCATAAGCACGGACAGCATTGAATACGATGAGGAGCTGTTTATCATCGCCCACAACCACGACCTGGAAATAGGCAGCATCATCGTCTCAGAGCCTTACCAGGAAGATATACTGGGCATTATCTACACCACCACCATTTTTGAGGTAGAGGTAATTGCCGGTGAGCACACCTACGAAACCTGGACCGTGGGGCACATCGACCAGGTCATTACCAATATAATCGGCTTCCTCGACTCTTTAGTCGCCAGCAATTACTTCGATACGGCTTCCGTAGACCTGGTAAGTATACTCGCCCCGGCACCCGATGAGGATGAGGAGGGAGTACTAGAGCCTTCAGCCATCATCACCCTGGTTATCTATAGCTACCAAGAGGAATAGTAATGGCCAAGAAAGTTGTTACTTTATTTATCAGAGATGATTCGGTTAACCTGCTGATTATGGCCGGCAAGCGGGTGGAACGGTGGGCCAGCCTGCCGCTGGAGGCGGGGCTGGTCAGCCAGGGGCTGGTCGTTGAGGAAGCCCAGGTAGCTAACAAGCTTAAAGAACTATTGAAGCTGGAAAAGATAGCCGCGGGGAGGGTCATTGCCGGCTTGGGCGGCCATAACTCCGTGTACCGCATAATAAACCTGCCCGAGCTTCCCGAAGCGGTATTACCCGAGGCGGTCAAGCGCGAGGCCAAAAGGGTGATACCGGTGCCCCTGGAGGAGGTCTACCTTTCCTACCAGCCTCTTCCCCCCGCCGAGGGAGAAACACGCCTTTTCCTGGCCGCTTTCCCGCGCAATGCCGCCGACGCCCTGCACCGGACGCTGCACCAGGCCGGGCTTCAGCCCTATATCATGGACTTGGCTCCCCTGGCCCTGTGCCGAGCGGTGAATGAGCCGCGGTCCATAATCGTAAACACCAAGGCAGACAACACCGACATCATAGTGATGACGGAGAGGATACCCCAGGTAATCCACCGGCTATCCCTGCCCGGCGAGACTGAATCGTCAGCGGAAAGGTTATCCGCCATCGCCGAAGAGATTGACCGGACGATTACCTTCTATAATTCCAGCCACCAGGACGCGCCCCTAGATTCAACGGTGCCCATGCTGGTCTGCGGCGACCTGGCCGGGGAACCGGAGAGCTGGGAATCGCTGGCCGGCAAGTCGGGGTGCACCGTCTCGGTACTGCCTTCGCCCGTGGAAACCCCCGATGGCTTTAACCCCAACGGGTTTATGGTCAACATAGGGCTGGGCCTCAAGGAACTGCTGGCCGAAAGAAGCGAGGCTAACTTCTCCCTGGTCAACCTCAACACCATGCCCGAGGTTTACCGGCCCAAGCCCGTCCACCTGCCGAATGTCTTTTTCCCCGTTGCCCTAGCCGTCGCTACTAGCATACTCCTCGTCGTGGGGTTCCTCGTCTTCAACACGGCTTCTCACACCGGAGTATTGCGCTCCGAACTGGAGTCCCTGGAGAGCCTTATCGCCCAGGAGACGGCGACAACAAGCCTACTGCAGAGCCAGACTACGCTCATAGAGCCACAGATTACGGAGATAGAAGCTACCAGGGATATCTTTGAGGGCACCTTCAACACCTTGGCCGATATTCGCACAGAGGTTAACGCCGATGTGTTCCAGATGGTAATCTCCTGCCCCGGGGATATAGGCCTGACCGGGGTCGACCACGTGATTACCAGCGCCACCGTAAGCGGCGTCTCCCCGACCGAGCACAGCATCTTCGTATACGCCAGAAATCTAAGAACCAGCGGAAGGTTCTCTGAGGTGACTATCTCCTCCATAGAAGCTATTGAGGAAGAGGGGTCAGTCACCGGCTTTGACTTTGAGATTCTCCTGGAACCCGAGGAATAAGAGAAGTGGATATTTTTGCTCTACTTTATACAGCCAAGTCAAAGGCGGCCTCGGATGTGCACCTGGTTGTCTCCAGCCCGCCATTGCTGCGCAT
>DAOUMQ010000223.1:0-4286 GCA_034410425.1 Dehalococcoidales bacterium
CAAGCTGAAGCAGCCCAAGACCAAGGAGATGGCCGGGGTCATGGCGGCGCTGGGGATAGACTCCTCAGCCCTTCTCGTTACCGGCAAGCCGGAAGAAAATGTATATAAGTCGGCCCGCAACCTGGCCGGGGTTAAGGTCATGCCGGCCAGCATATTGAGCGTGGTTGACATTCTTTCTTATAAGAAGCTATTGATGACGGAGACGGCGGTGCGCAAAGCGGAAGAAATCTGGGGGGGCGGCAATGCATCAGTATGAGATACTGCGCCGTCCCCTGATAACGGAGAAGAACACCGCCATCCAGGCTCCGCAGGGCAAGTATGCCTTTGAGGTAGCCGCCGGGGCCAACAAAGAACAGGTCAAGCAGGCGGTGGAGAAGGCGTTTAACGTCAGCGTCACCGGGGTTAACATGATGACGGTGCCGGGGAAGGGGCGGAGGGCGCGAGGAAGGATAGTGATGACCCCTTCCTGGAAAAAGGCCGTGGTCACTCTAAAGCCCGGCGACAAAATAGAACTGTTTGAGGGTGTTTAGCCCTTTAGCGGAGGTATAAGTGGCACTAAAGCAATATCGTCCGACCTCTCCCGGCAGACGGGGTATGAGCGGCTCGACCTTTGAGGAAATAACCAAGGGCAAGCCGGAGAAGTCGTTGCTGCTGCCCCTCAAGAGGAAGGGCGGGCGCAGTAATCAGGGCAAAATAACGGTGCGCCACCGCGGCGGCGGCGCCAAGCGCCGATTGCGCATACTGGACTTTAAGCGCGATAAGGCCGGCGTCCCGGGCAAGGTGGCCGCCATTGAATACGACCCCAACCGCTCGGCTAATATCGCCCTTATCTTCTATGCCGATGGGGAGAAACGCTATATCCTGGCTCCCACCGAGCTTAGCGTCGGTGATAGCATAGAGTCGGGCGAGGCCGCCGAGGTCAAGCCGGGCAACGCCCTGCCCATGAAACTAATCCCGGCCGGCACCCCGATACACAATATCGAGCTGGAGGCGGGGCGGGGAGGGCGGCTGGTGCGGAGCGCCGGAGCCTCCGCCCAGCTGATGGCCAAGGAGGGCGAATACGCCCTGGTCAGGTTGCCCTCCGGCGAGGTAAGGCGCATCAGCATCCTCTGCCTGGCCACCGTCGGTCAGGTGGGCAATGTTGAGCACCGGGGGATTAATCTGGGCAAAGCTGGCCGCAAGCGGTGGATGGGCTGGCGGCCCACGGTGAGGGGGGCGGCCATGAACCCCAGAGACCATCCCCATGGCGGCGGCGAGGGCAGAGCCCCAATAGGCCTGCCCGGGCCCAAGACGCCCTGGGGCAAGCCGGCTCTGGGCTATAGAACTCGTAAGCCGAAGGCTTCGGATAAAATGATTATCAAGCGCAGGGGGAAGTAACCAGATGTCTAGGTCAACAAAGAAGGGTCCCGCCTTCGATGCCAAGCTGCTGAAGAAAGTGGAGGCACTGAGCGGCTCCGGCGAGAAGACGGTAATAAAGACCTGGTCGCGCTGGTCGACCATCATGCCCCAGATGGTGGGCTTTACCATCGGCGTCCATGATGGCCGGCGGCACGTGCCCATCTTTATCACCGAGAATATGGTGGGGCACAAATTGGGCGAGTTCGCCCAGACCCGGACCTTCCGGGGGCACTCCTCCCGGGGAGAAAAGACCACCCAGTTAAGGAAGAGGCCTTAAAAGGAATAGAGAATGGAAGTAAGGGCAGTAGCTAAAGACACCGGCATACCGCCGCGCAAGGTGCGCCCGCTGGTTGACATGGTGCGGGGCAAGAGGGTGGAAGAGGCCCTCTCTCTGCTTCAGTTTGCCCCGACGCCGACGGCTAAAATAGTAGCCAAGGTGGTGAAATCGGCGGCGGCCAGCGCCGAGAATAATTACCAGATGGACCCGGCGGATTTAAAGATTGTCGGCATCTTTGCCGATGAAGCCAGGACGACGAAGAGGTTTCGCCCGCGGGCGCGGGGGCGAGCCAGCCCTATTTTAAAGCGTTCCAGCCATATAACGGTGGTTGTCGCCGAGGCCGAAGAATCACCCGGCAGAGGAGAGACAAGTGGGTCGTAAGGTTCATCCTTTTGGTTTCAGGCTCGGGGTCATACGCAACTGGCAGGCCAAGTGGTTTGCCGAGAAGAACTTTGTCAACTTCCTGCAGGAAGACCTCAAGCTCCGGCGCGCTATCGACGCCGGCTATACCGAAGCCGGAATCTCCCTGGTGGAGATTGACCGCCAGGCCAATAAGGTATCGATAAATATACATACCGCCCGCCCCGGCGTCGTTATCGGGCGAGGGGGGCAAAGAGTCGATGAGATGAGGGCAAACCTTGAGGAGCTCATCGGCAAGAAGATTCAGCTGAGCATCCTGGAGATTCAACAGCCCGAGCTCGACGCCTTTCTGGTAGCCAGGGCGGTAGCCGAGCAGATTGAGCATCGCATTGCTTTCCGCAGGGCGATGAAGCAGGCCATGTTCCGTACCATGCAGGCCGGGGCTAAGGGGATGAGAATCAGTTGTTCCGGCCGGCTGGGTGGCGCCGAGATAGCCCGCCGCGAGGTTATGCATCAGGGGCAGGTGCCCTTGCATACACTGCGGGCTGATATCGATTACGGCTTTACCGAGGCGCGCACCACCCTGGGACGGATTGGAATCAAGGTCTGGATTTACCGGGGCGATGTTCTTCCTGAGCCCACTGTGCGGGAGGCTGAGGAAGAGCTCGCCGAGGCGGAGGCCGCGGGCGTGGTGGAGACCAAGCTCCCTGCCCCGGCCGAAGTTGAAGAAAAACCGGCTGTGGCCGAAGAGAAAGCGGCTAAAGTAGAAGAGAAGGTGGCAGAGCCGGTAGCCGAGGCGGAGCCGGAGAAAGAAGCTGCTGTAGCCGAGCCTAAGGAGAAGGCTCCAGCGGCTAAGAAGAAGACCGCCGAAGCTAAGCCTAAGGAGAAGGCTCCAGCGGCAAAGAAGAAGACCGCCGAAGCTAAGCCCAAGGAGAAGGCTCCAGCGGCAAAGAAGAAGACCGCCGAAGCTAAGCCGGAGAAAAAGGCTCCAGCGGCTAAGAAGAAGACCGCCGAAGCTGAGCCGGAGAAAAAGGCTCCGGCGGCTAAGAAGAAGACTGTGGCTAAGAAGAAGACTGCCAAGGCCAAGCCCAAGGTAGCCGAAGAGAAGGAGACAGATGTTACAGCCCAAGCGGGTGAAGTACCGCAAGAGTCATAAGGGGCACCGCCGGGGTCAAGCCCAGGCGGGCAATAGCATTGACTTTGGCGATTTCGGCCTGCAGGCGCTGGAGTCGGCCTGGCTTACCAGCCGGCAGATTGAAGCGGCGCGGCGGGCTATCACTCGTTACATTCGCCGTGGCGGCAACGTCTGGGTCCGCATCTTCCCCGATAAACCGGTGACGGCCAAGCCGGCGGAGACCCGCATGGGTGGGGGCAAAGGCGCCCCCGACCATTGGGTGGCCGTGGTCAAACCGGGGAGGATGCTCTTTGAAATGGGTGGAGTCACCCAGGATGTGGCTAAAGGCGCCATGCGCCTGGCTTCGCACAAGCTCCCGATAAGCACCAAATTCGTGGTCAGGGAGACCGGTGCCGCCGTGGGCAGTAGTTCGTCCGGCGGGGGTGAATCAGGGTGAAGGTTGAAGAGATTAAAGTCTTAGGCGATGCGGAACTGGCCAAGCGGCTGGAGGAAGCCCATCAGGAGCTTTTTAACCTCCGTTTTCGCCTGGCTACCAAACGGCTGGTAAACCACCGTGAGCTCTCCCGCGTTAAGAGGCAGATTGCCCGGTTTAAGACCATAATAAGGGAAAGGGAGCTAGGGGCAAAGTGATGGAAGAGACCAAGCGTAAAATCAGACTTGGGCAGGTGGTCAGCGATAGGATGGATAAGACGGTGGTGGTGGCGGTGGAAAGCCCTAAGCGCCACCCCTTATATAAGAAGACCATCAAGAGGGTCTTGAAGTACAAGGCCCACGATGAGAAAAATGAGTGCCGGGTGGGGGACACGGTGAGGATTATCGAGACCCGCCCCCTCTCCCGGGAGAAGCGCTGGCGGGTGGCCGAGATAATAACCAAGGGAGAGGTGGTGGAGATTTCGCCGGAGGAGATAACCCGCGAAGACCTGGCCAAGGTGGTGCCCGAGAAGAAGGTGGCCAAAAAAGAGGTAGCCGAGGCCGAAGCAAAGACCGAGGAAGAGACCAAGGCCAAGGAAGAAACCAAAGAAGAAGCTAAAGAGAAGCCCAAAGAAAAGGCTAAAGAAGAAACCAAGGCAGAAGCTAAAGAGAAGACCAAGACCAAGGCCAAGAAAGAGACCAAGG